>JAFLJU010000338.1 GCA_022712835.1 Desulfobacteraceae bacterium | reverse complement strand
CCCGCAGACCGGTGAATCCAGTGCACCCGAAAGCCCCCCGGATTTTCCGCTCATCAGGTGAAAAGAAAACCCCTCTGATCGATAATGGCGCATCTGGAGCTTGCCTGTGTGACCGTGACTCCTTGCAAAGCTTTCTATATGACCGCAAAATTCCATTTCAGAAATTCCCGGGGCCAGGGTTTGGGCCACAAAATCAAAGGTTTTTTTGGAAACCTGGGCCGCCGCTTCCATCTGTTTAATTTCGTACACCGATTTAATCCCGCGGCAGGCCTCCACCAAAGGGGTTCCGTCCACAAAGATAGTTGAGGAAAACAACCCCTGGTAAAATTGATAATCCCTGACCGGAACCACATCAAAGGCCAGCCCCAGGGTTGACGGAAGCCTCTGATGGATATCCATAATCTTAAGGGGAATTTCCCTGACGGAGAGGATGGGAATGATATCTTTGATGGGGGTTTCTAATTTGGCACGGGGCAGGTAGCGCTTGACAAAAAGCAGGGGTTCCCGATCCAGGCAGACGTATAGATAGCAGTCCTGAGCCGATCCTGAAAAATAATAAATATCCGGCTTATGGGTCAAAAGGATTGCCTGCACCCCGGCCCCTTCCATATAGATTTTCAGGGAATGAATCCGGGCAAGGATTTCAGATTCAGGGGTAACGTCCAGAAGTTGGTCAGAATTCATTGAAAATCAGCCTTTTAAAAGAGTGAAGATGAATATAATGTTTTTTAATTATACCCTATGTCCCATAGAATGGAATTAAAAAAATTGACTTATCCTATCCAAACTTTGTAAAAGAGCAAAAAGTCATGGCTGGCCTGTTTACAAAACAAACCACCGGCAAGGCAAAGCGCTTGTAAATTCAATCACGAAACGGATAAGGATAACCCCATGGCCCTGCCCTGGAAAGTTGTTGATCAATTCACTACCCTTGAAGAAGGGAGACTGGAACTTCGCCAGCGGGGAGAACGGGACTTTATCATCACCCTGGGCACCCAGGTGCTTATGAACTCCATGGCCCAGCGTTCGGAGATCGCTCTGGGAGAACTTGGGGTCAAATCCCTTAAAAACCACACAACCCCAAAGGTGCTTATAGGAGGCCTTGGAATGGGCATCACCCTCAGAGCGGTATTGGATTGCCTGGGAGAAAAAGCCCAGGTGGTGATCTGGGAACTCAACCCGACGATATACCAATGGTGTCAGGGCCCGCTTTCAGACTTAACCCGTGGGGCGGTTTCCGACCCCCGGGTCTGTGTGAAGATTGGAAACGTTGTCCAGGGCATTGGCAATGCATCTAAAAACCGTGGCAGCGACCGATTTGATGCCATCATCCTGGACCTCTACCGGGGGCCCCATTCCCGAACGGACAAAAAAAATGACCCGATATACGGCAGCCAGGCCATCGCAGATACCCACAAGGCCCTGACCCCCGGAGGCACCTTTGCCGTCTGGGGAGAAGACCACGATGAAGGTTTCATGAAACGCCTTGCCAGGGAAGGCTTTTCCGTGGAGTTCAAACGCCCGGGCAAGGGCGGTTATTCCCATGCAGTTTTTTTGGCCACAAAAAAATAAGAATTATAATTTACAAAAAACTGCCGGAATGAGAAATTCACACACGGGCAACCAGGTATGCCACGAGCCCGGAAAGATCGGACCGTTGAAAGCAATGTATTTTTTGACCGACAGCGCAAGCTTCATCCTCTGGAGACAGAGGATCCGAGACAAGAGCGACTACCTGTTGAACGGAAGAAAAAAGAGGCGGACGTTCCACACTCTTGCGCCAGACTTCAATTTTGTCATAGGGACCTGAGATCCAGCCCTCAATAAGAACAATATCCACATTTGCATAAAAGGTATCCAGCAGTTTTTGGGGGGTGTACGAAGGTGTTCTTGGCAGGTAAACCGCACTCATGGTTTGGGTGACCATGGACACGGGCACAGCCCCTGCCTGGCGATGACTATATGAATCCTTGCCTGGCTTGTCCAGTTCATGTACATGGGAGGAATGCTTCATGGAGCCAACCCGGATGCCGTTTTCGATCAAGCCTGCAATAAGGTCTGTGATCAGGGTTGTCTTGCCGCAGCCAGCATGGCCGATAATATGAAAAGGGGTCATGGGGTCTCCTTAAAACTTCAAAACCTTAAAAATACTTCTTTTATTCTCTTAGTCTTACCATGAATTGTTTTTTCCGGGCAATTTTTTTGCTGAATTATTTTTTGATGGTCACCCGACCATTTCAAGGAAATATTGACAATAGCCTTTGTTCATGTTTTTCTGGCAATTACTTTCTTTGGTGGACCTTTGTTATAAATCCAGTTGATATTTATTTAAAAATAAGAGGTGACGATACTTATGGAAAACTTTGAAACTCTTTTGGCCGGGTCTGCCAGGGAACATGGCCACCTCTGCCCGGGGCAGGTCATTGGGGTTCGCATGGCATTGCTGGGGCTGGAACTTCTATGGCTTAAAAACACCAAAACCACCCAGGAAATCAAAAAACTCATCGTCTATGTGGAGATTGACCGATGCGCCACAGATGCCATCTCCTACGTCACCGGCGTAAAACTTGGCAGACGATCCCTAAAATTCAAGGATTACGGTATTATGGCAGCAACCTTTGTCAACCTTTCCACCCAAAAAGCGTTTCGCATTGTCTCCACGGAATCCTCAAGACAGGTAGCCAAAGCCTTTGCACCCCACGGAGAGAACCTTCATGCCCGGCAACTGGAAGCATACAAGATCATGCCCCTGGCCCAATTGTTCACTGTGCAGGAGGTAAAGATTGACATAAAGGCGGCGGACATGCCCGGACCCTCTGCATTTAAAATTGCCTGTGAAAACTGCGGAGTTATTCTAAGGGATCAAAAAGAGGTCCGAACCCATACCCGAGTTCTCTGCCATGCCTGCGCGGGGATTGCTTACTATACTGAGAAAAAGAAAATCTCTTTGTAACAAGAAGATCCCAAAAGCGCTAAATTTCTCACAAACCCTTTATTTTGTTATTCCAGCATGTTATAAAAACCATTAAAAATCCAGTTGACATGCGCTCTCCCATGTGACCTTAATGCGAAGTACTATTTTGTGGTAGTAGTATTCGCACAACAATTAGTTGGTGCATAAAAATTGTTTGGTGCATAAAATATAGTTATACTCTACGCCTAATCCTTAAATAAAGGAGTGTCATGCCGATTTTCAGTTACTTAGCCTATCCTGAGAAAGACAAGAAACAACAGTTGATTGATGACCTTTCCTGTGAAAATTTCTGTGAAATAAAAATTGCTGAAAATGAAGAAGTGTTGATCCTGGTCACAGACACTCCTGATGAGGAGGCCAACAAGGCCCTCCAGGACAGAATAAAGGAACTGGATTCGCTGCAATCCCTTTCCATGACATTTGGCCATACTTAAATTTTTGTATAAAATATTTATATACCTTAATTTTTATATTCATAGAATATATCTAACAATTCCTATCTAACAATAAGGAGTTTGGACCATGACGACGAGCAGAAGAGCATTTATCAAGGCCATGGCCTTAAACAGTGCAGCCGTTGCTGCCACTAGCATATTTCCCGGTATTTCGTTTTCCGATTGGAAAAAAACAGACCTGCCTTCCGGATCAATTGTATGGAGCAAAACACCTTGCCGATTCTGCGGTACCGGCTGTAGCCTGCTGGTGGGTGTTTCTGGAGAAAAAGCTGTGGCAGTCAAGGGAGATCCCAATAGTTCCGTCAACAAGGGTCTTTGCTGTGTAAAAGGATACCATTGTGTCCAGATTCTTTACGGTCAGGACCGGTTCAAAACCGCCTATGTCCGAAAAAACGGTCAGCTTGTGGCAACTCCCATCACCGAAGCCCTGGATCTTGTGGCCAAAAAAATGGGGGAATCCATCCAGAAGACCGGCAAGGATTCCGTGGCCATTTACGGGTCCGGACAATGGTCCATCCCCGATGGGTATGCCGCATCCAAACTTTTCAAGGGCTGCATCGGCACCAATAATGTGGAAGCCAATGCCAGACTCTGCATGGCCTCGGCCGTCACCGGCTGTTTGACCAGTTTTGGCCTGGACGAACCCATGGGCTGCTACGATGACATTGACAATGCCGATGTCTTTGTCACATGGGGCAACAACATGGCAGAGATGCACCCGGTCCTCTTTTCCCGGATGCTGGCCAATCGGAAATCAAAAACCAATGTCAAGATCATTGACCTGACCACCCGGTGGACCCGCTCCAGCCAGGCCGCCGACCAATCTATTCTGTTTAAGCCCCAGACCGATCTGGCCATTGCCAACGGCATCTGCCATGAAATTATCAAAAATGAGTGGGTGAACTGGGAATTTGTGAAAAACCATGTTTCCTTCCATTCCGGCAAAACCAATATCGGTTACGGCACAAAGGACCATTTCAAATTCAAAGACAAAGCCGTAACCGTTGATTTTGATGCCTATAAAGCCTTTCTTGAAGACTATACCCCTGAAAAAGTGGAAAAAATCTCCGGGGTTTCGGCAGAGGATATCAAGTACCTGGCGTCCCTATTCGGTGACCCGGACAAAAAGGTCACCTCCTTCTGGACCATGGGCATGAACCAGCACACCCGGGGCACCTGGATAAACAATCTGGTCTATAATATCCATTTGCTCACCGGAAAAATCTCAAGTCCCGGCAACTCTCCTTTTTCCCTGACAGGACAGCCCTCTGCCTGCGGCACGGTACGGGAGGTGGGAACCCTGACCCACAAACTACCCCACGGGGTGGTCATGAACCAAAAGGATCGGGAAATGGCGGCCAAAATTTGGGACGTTCCCGTGGAAAATATCGACCCCAAACCCACCTATCATACCGTGGAAATGTTCAGGGCCCTGGACCGGGGAGAGATCAATTTCATGTGGATCCAGGTCACCAACCCCATGGTGACCATGCCCAACTTAAAACGATATCGGGACGGGGCCAAAAAAGACGGCCGGTTCATTGTGGTGTCGGAAATCTACCCCACGCCCACTTCCGATGTGGCAGATGTCATCCTGCCCTCGGCTCTCTGGGTAGAACGGGAAGGCTTTTTCGGCAATTCCGAACGAAGAACCCAACACAATGCCCAGTTGGTGCCCAAACCAGGAGAGGCCATGTGCAATACCTGGCAGCTCATCCAGGTGGCAAGACGCCTGGGATTTGAAAAACAATTCCCCTGGAGTCAGGAGACCTATATTGAAGATATCTGGAACGAATATACACGGTTCCATGACAACCCCAAACATCGCATGGCCCCCTACAAGGAACTGACACAAAGATCAGGGATTCAATGGCCCTATGTGAACGGTAAAGAAACAAAATGGCGGTACAATGGCAAGTATGATCCGGCCTGTGAGGGGGATTCCTTTGATTTTTACGGCAAGCCCGACCACCGGGCCTGGATCTGGTTGCGACCCTATGAACCGGCAGCAGAATCTCCGGACAAAGAATATCCCTTTTGGCTCAATACAGGACGGGTGCTGGAACATTGGCATACGGGCTCCATGACAAGACGGATTCCGATTCTTCACAAGGCGGTCCCGGAATCCTATGTGGAGATAAATCCCGAAGATGCAAAGCAAATGGGGGTTGTCAACGGAAGTATGGTAAAAATTATTTCCAGAAGAGGGGATATAACCATGAAGGCTGTCATCAACGGCCGGGGCAATCCCGCCAGGGGTCAGGTCTTTGTCCCATTCTTTGATGAAAACTTTCTGATCAACGAGGTCACCCTGGATGCCTTCTGCCCCATATCCAAGCAGCCAGATTATAAAAAATGGGCGGTTAGACTGGAGAAAGCGTGATGGAAAAGCCCAAACCGGCAAAAGTATTTTTTCTTTTTGCAGGGATCTGTGTCATTGCCATACCATTTATTATTTGGTCAGCCCTGTCCATTGGCTCCCAGGAAAGGGCATCCCAGGGGATAGAAGCCCAGGGAACAAGCTCCCAGACACAGAACCTTGATTTTGACCATAACGGTGGTGTGATCTATGCCACCTA
>JAFLJU010000255.1 GCA_022712835.1 Desulfobacteraceae bacterium | reverse complement strand
TTTCCCGTTCCTTTGCCGGAATTTCTTCTATGGAGTTGTAATCGGTATACAGGTTGTAAAGCTTCTGCGCTCTCATGGCAAACATGGTGCCGCGTCTCAAAACCTGAAGTTTAACGCCCATCTCAAACATATCCGATGCCGGGGCCATGGTCACATCAGCCATGTCTGCAGCAGCTAAAAGTTTTTTGGTATGATCACAGGAGCCCGATTCAATACAGGCCTGATTCACAGACCCTGTTACCACAAATGCCGCACCCATGGAAAAGGCGGCAAGGGCTGCGCCCGGCGTGCCGATTCCTCCGCCCACACCCACTCTTAGCGGTTTTTTATACTTATATTTCGCCTGGATTTCATCCTTTAATGCAATAATGGAGGGAAGAAGGGAAACCAGGGGTCTGTTATCCGTATGGCCACCGGAATCGGCTTCTGCCGTAATATCATCTGCCATGGGAACCTGTTTTGCCATTTCAACCTGGTCCTGGGTAATAAGCCCGTCGCTGAAAAGTTTTTGGACGATTGAATCCGGCGCAGGTTCCATGAATTTTATTGCCACTTCGTTTCTTGAAATCTTTGCAATAACTTTATTTTCAATGAGGATTTCATTTTTGTCACCACGTTTCAGCCCTGCAACCCTGTAATAGACAATATGTGGTGTGAGCGTTATGAATGCAGCAGCTTCTACACATTTCACCCCATATTTGAGGTATAGGTCAACCGCCGCTTTTTCAAGGGCTGGCTCAAAAGGACTGTGAATAAAATTAAAGGCATAGGGTCCGTTGGGCAACGCTTTTTGTATTTTTCGGATGGCCTCTTCAATTTTTGAAGGAACAAGCCCGCCTGCACCAAAAGACCCTAAAAAACCGGCTTTTCCAAGCGCAATTACCATCTCTTCCGAGGCAATTGCGTTTGCCATAGCCCCTGCATAATAATTATATTTGGCACCGTAATCAGCGGCAAATTCTGGGTCCCCAAGATTTTTCATTCCAAAAGCCTGGGCAAAGCCGACAATATTTGCCTTGCCAACTCTATTGTCAGGTCCATTGTCAGGTCCATTTTTTGAGCACTCCCGGGAGGCACCCAGTTCCCCGTCTTTTTTAACAATATATATAGGGGATGCAGAATCCTGGAGCAGGTGTTTTATATCTTTTTTGTCAAAAGATATATTTTTCTCGTCAGTCTCCCACCCAAATTGAAAATATTTGTAATTATTGTTAAGTTTTAACCCGTTTTCAGTCATAATTTTTAGGACTCCTCAATCACAAGTGCAATCTGCTTAACTTCGTATATCCTGATTTTATCTTTCCAGAGGCTTGCCTTGCCTTCTACCGTAACTTTATCATCTGTTTTTGTTATCCCGGTAATATGGACCTCAATGGCCATGGCATCAATTTCAGGACTAATCTGGCCTCTGTATTTCCAGATGATTTTATCCTCTACCTGTGTAAACCTGGGGGAATTGAACATGGATCCCAAATCCTCTTCCAGGGCAAAAACCTGGAGTGCCTGAAATACGGATTCGACCCCTAAAGATCCCGGCATTACGGGATCTTCAAAGAAATGACAGTCAAAAAACCAATCAGACCTGTTAATGGGCCGTTCCGCATATATATACCCTAAATTATTTTCGCCGCCGCCTTTGACAATTTGAACCTTGCTTAAGAAATCAAGCTGGGGATCTGTCAGCCGGTAATGGGGTTTTGCGAGGTTGGTTTCATAAAACTTTTTCCTTGCCTCATCTGATGCAAGATCAATCAACGTTATTTCACGGGTCTTCAGATATTTTTTCTCTGTCATGGGGTGATTGTCAATTCCCTTATCAAGACCCACCTGATCCTTAAGTGCGGATGCGACAAAATAACCAAAGGATGCAGTCCCTTTATAATAATCCATATCATCGACCTTCATGTTAAACTCAAAGGTCTGGAGGATTGTATTTCCCATTGCCATTGTATTTAAAAGGGTTGATTTATTGACGATGGTCTTCCCCCTTAGATCAATATCCTTTAAAACAGTTCCTTCTCCGTCAAGATTTCTGAAATAAAAGTCAGTATCCGGGGAAATAAGCGTTGTTCCCATGCAGGCGGAGATGAATCCGCAGGGCTGAAGTGCAATTTCCATGATAATAGAATAGGGCATTACACCGGGGTGGGCGTTGTTTTTATAATACCAGGCATCTTCCGGCACCTCGTATTCGGCAACACAGAAGGCTGGTTTTGAAAAATCGCTTCTTTTGCCGTTTACTTCAATTATCCGGGTCGTAAGCTGCAGATCACCGTTGGGTGTTCTTGGGGCAGTACGGGTATCATAAATTTTAAAGTCCGGTCCAAAACATTCTGAGATTTTACCCTTTGCAAAATGCTGCATATGATACTGGGTGTATAGCGCCTTGTCTTCTATTAAACTGTCCGGTTCTATAACGTCCGGTCCGGGATTGTTTTTAATAATTTCATTTATGGCATCAGAACTTAAGGCATATAGATCGTCCTTCTCTTTTTCCACGATCCTTACACCCAGGTCCTTGAAGTCGACAACGATTCTTCCATTGAGAATAATATCAATATCTGCGATTGCATAGGGCATGGGATCTGTGCCGATCTCTTTTACTTCCAGCCTGTAAATAAGTTCTCCCTGCTGTGGTGTTACCTGTCCTCTGCACCTTACCTTCTGGGGAAGCTCTATAATGGGCTGAAATCTTGCGTCGCAGGTTTTTGTATGCAAGCCCATGTAAAGAAGGAAAAACTGTAGAAGCTGACCGCAGCCTTCCGCCATGAGTGAGCCTGCCATAACCTGGTCTCCCTTGAAATGACAGGGGAAATACCAGTGATCTGGGTGTAAGACTTTTATGCCTTCAACACTTCCAAGCCCCCAGGCGCCGCCATTTATATCAACGTTTTTTACACCGTCAATCATGAGCATCTTCTTTGATGCAAATCTTAACGACGGATTCAAACCGTTCTGGTCATAATTATCACCAAAACAGGGCC
>JAFLJU010000094.1 GCA_022712835.1 Desulfobacteraceae bacterium | reverse complement strand
GTACGAGGCAATCATGGTGTCAAAAACAATGCCTTCAAGCCGTATGCCGTAATTTGCCAGGACAATATAATCGTATTTAATATTTTGTCCTATTTTTTGAATCTCCGGGTTTTCCAGAATAGGTTTGAAAATGCGCAGAATCTCCTCTTTTCCCGGTTGTTCAACCTCACTTTCCTGGGTATGAGCAATGGGAATGTAAAAGCCTGTGTCATCCATATAGGAAAAGGAGATTCCCACCAGTTTTGCCTCCATGGGATGCTTGGACGTGGTCTCTGTGTCAATGGCAAAGATGCCCTTGTTTTCAAGAACCTTGGCAAGTTTTTCCATTTCCTGGGAACTTACGATCAATTTATAGATTTTCTTTGATTTGTCGGCTTTTTGGGCAAATTCTGCTGCCAGGGTTTTAAACTCCAACTCCTGGAATAATTCAAAGGCCTTGTGGGTATCAAAGGCAGGAAGTTTGAAATCCTCAATAGGGCCATTGACCTTGATGTTTCGGTCAATGGTGGCCAGATCCCGGCTTAACAGGACTATTTCACGGCTTTCACTCATGCTTTCGTAGAGTTTTTTCTTTCCCTTAATCTGGTCCAGGTTTTCATAGATTCCATCAATGGAACCAAACTGGGAAATCAGTTTAAGGGCGGTTTTGGGGCCCACGCCTTTGACGCCGGGAATATTGTCCGCCGTATCTCCGGCAAGTCCCAGCACATCAATGAATTGAATGGGGGTGATTCCCATATCTTCTTTTACCTTGGCCACATCTGTGATGGTATCTTTCATGGGGTCCCAGAGTACGCATTTATCTGTGACAAGCTGGATAAAATCCTTGTCCCCGGTGACCATGACCACTTCAAATCCCTGCTCTTCGGCCAGGCGGGCATAGGTGCCCACCAGATCGTCTGCTTCAAATCCCATTTTTTGAACAATGGGAATGTTTAAGGCCGATATCATCCGTTTGACATCGGGGATCTGAACCGCCAGTTCTTCCGGCATGGGCGATCGGTTGGCCTTGTATTGGTCATACATGGCGTGGCGGAAGGTGGGTCCTTTGACATCAAAAAAGACCACGGCATATTCAGGGGTATTGTCCTTTAATAATTTGAGCAAAATTCGGGTAAATCCATAGGTGGCATTGGTGGGGTGCCCATTTGCAGTACTAAGGGAGCGAATGGCATGGAATGCCCGGTATAAAAATGCACTGCCGTCAATGAGAAATATTTTTTTTGCTGCCATTTTAATTATAACCCTTTTTGGATATTGAATTTTTCTTAAATTAAGGGCATATATACTATCTTTTTGAAAAAAGGAGAAGTATATTTATATGATGGATGAAAAAGGGCAGAGCTCCCGGGAAAAAACCAGGCAAACCCGTCGGCAAAAACGCAGACAAAAAAATATTAAACACTGCCATTGCTGCCAGGGGGCGTTTATGTTTTGCTGGCAGTGTCGGTGTGGTTTTGCCATGTGCCAGGCCTGCATGTATGAAAACCAATGGGGGGTTACCTGCAACGGGATTACCTGGACATGTCCGGACTGCGGGGACCAAAACGGATACGGTAATCAATAAACATTTTTATAGAGAGGATGGACCATGGCGAAAATCATCAACGTGGGAACCTTGATTTCCGGAGGCGGCACCAACCTCCAGGCCATTATTGACAGTACCAATAGCAGTATTTCTGGCAGTATCTCTGGCAGTGCCAGCGACCAAATTGACGCAAAAATTTTATTTACCGGGTCTGATACCCCCGGGGTCAAAGGGCTAGCACGTGCCCAAAAAGCAAATATTGACACCTTTGTGGTGGATTACGCCAAGATTATCCGGGCGTGTAAACAAGGCATTGACGATGCAGATCTTCCGTCTGATTTTAATCTGGGAGAAATTCTTGAAAAACAGCAATTGGTCACCCCTGATGTGTCAAGTGTTACTTCTCCTGATCGGATTGAGTTTTTTTTGAAATCCAGGGCCATTGCGGAAAAAATGCTGTTAGACCATATTCTTGCCTATGAGATTGATCTCTTGGTTCTGGCCGGATTCATGCGGGTGCTCACCCCTTATTTTATTGATCGGCTGAATACGATTCCCGGTAAGTATCGGATTATGAATATCCACCCGGCCCTGCTGCCGTCTTTCCCGGGTACGGACGGGTATGGTGATACCTTCCGGTATGGGTGTAAGGTTGGCGGGTGCACGGTTCATTTTGTGGATTATGGCGAGGACACCGGTCCCATTATCGGTCAGAGATCCTTTGATATCGAGCCGGGCGATACCCTGGAAGATATCAAAAGAAAAGGGCTTGAAAAGGAGTGGGAACTCTATCCTGCCTGTATCCAGCAATTTGCAGAATCTGTATGAAATTTCTAACCTTATGCCGCCAATTTTGGTAACTAACGGGGTCGGGTATCGGTTTATTTGAGGAATGAATCTGCCATCTGGAGGGCGTCCCGATAAAATTGGGGCAGTTTCTTTATTAGTTTTTTCCCTTCCATCAATTTGAAAAGATCTTGATTCCACTGGCCTTTTTCAAAGCTGGTAACCAGGGTGTGAATCTGACGGTATTGTTTGTCCTTTCCCAGGAGGGCATCTTTAATCCTGTCTGAAAAGGTGATGTTGATCAGGATATCCGCCATTGAGCTGTCCAGGAT
>JAFLJU010000253.1 GCA_022712835.1 Desulfobacteraceae bacterium | reverse complement strand
TCCATCATCTGGTGACAAATGTTTAGAATGAGTTTTATTTAAATAATCCGGTTCTTTTTCACCCATTGCACGTTTGAGAGTTTGATTAAAATCAAGATCCGTCGGTTTATACCCAATGGTATCCATATTAGATATATTGCTAGCAATAAGGTTGTGTCGTCTGGCAGAAACATTAAGTGCCTTTCCAATCACCTGTGATGTGTGGCCAAAAATCCTTGAATCTGTCATTTTTCCTCCCAATTTGAGTAAAAAGTTAAGGGATATAATATTATGGTGCAATTTATATGCCGGAAATTTTGTTTTGTAATTCGGTGTTTAAATAATCCCCTCATTTAGCACTGTTTATAACAAATATTAGGTTTGATTCGATCAGAATCTACAAGTCTAACTACCCTACGCATACATTTTTCCAAAATTCACATACCTTTCTTAAAATGGGATGGTGATTCAAGAGAGAAGTATTGCCGAGTTTGTCACTATTTTGACATTACAACCGTCAGTTTTACCATTTGTTTGATGATAGGAGTAATTACAGCCGCAATGTCCTATAGGACAGATAGAGGCGCCTGTATCCTTTCTCTCTCAGACCGCCCGCTTCCGGTCGGTATTCATCATGACATTTCTTAATGCCTTTTGGCTTCTTGCCCGCATCCATTTGTTTTCAAACCTGGGGTCAAGAACAATCTGGGCAATGGCCGACAGGGCTTGAAGATGGAATTTTCTTTCATCTCTGGAGCCGACCAATACAAAGACAGCATGTACAAGTGGTTTGGATTTAGAAAATACAATCCCTTTTTTGCACCTGGCAAGGAGGATAGAAAATTTTTTTTCACCATCAATAATAATATGAGGAATTGCAAGACCCGGAGCGACTAAAGTTGTGATCTCTTTTTCTCTTTGGATCAACATGTTACTAAGAACTGAAGAAGATATATTTAACTGATCAGACATTGCTTTGGAAACTATATTAAAAAAACCTTCCATATCCATAGTCTGTTTCAGATCTAAGACCAAGCTCTTATCTACAAGCAAATCAAATCGATCTTTTTGAAACGATATTCTCGAAGAGATGATTTTTTTTGCTTCGGTTTGAACCAAAAAAGAATCCAATTCTTTTGCTGCTGTTTTTTCAACAAGTTGCAACAGAGCTTCCTCCTGATTGACATCAAATCGTAAGACAACTTCTTTTAAAGAATTTAATGACCCGACCATAGTCACAAGATCCCCTGCCTCAAACCGTGTATAATCGTGGGGAATAAACAGGACGCCACGTCTTCGGACAGACATGATAATAGCATCAAAGGGTAATCGAAGATCTCTTAAGGCCAGGCCAAACAAGTTGGGATTTTTGATGTGTAGGTCTATGATATCCCGATCCTTATGCATACCCATCAACAAAGATGCTGCATCTGGAGATCTCACAAAATGATCAAGAAGGCTGACTATGGCCGTGGAAGGATCAACGATCAAGACGCCTAAAGCTTTAAAACGACTAAAGCTGCTTCGATCATTCAAACGAGCAATGATAGTTTGAGTTCCAAAATGTTCATAAGCTATTTCGCATATTTTATAATTTTCATCATCGGATAACATCGCCACAATTACTTCTGTATTTTGACTATTCAATTTATTCAGTTCTGTGATACTCAATTCTGACAATCGATAAGCTTTTATATCCGGATTATTATCGTGTGTATTATTCTTATGAGTGACAGCAACCTTTACACGCCAGCCCTGGGAAATCAGAGACATGGCCAATGCAAATGCCTGTCCGTCAGATCCGAAAATTACAGCATTAGAGTTAGCTTTATATTCCACATCTTTGGCTCCGGAATGATCTTCTTTCATAATTTTAATGGCATATTTAAACAAAATCGGCCCGATGATTTGGTTTAAAACGATAATCGAAATGATGATTGTAGCAAATGAATTCCCCCACTCCGGGAATTCCACTACAACTTCCTTTGCAAGCCCTAATCCCACTCCCGCCTGGGTAATGAATGCCATCCAACTGATAGTATTATTTTTTTTAGGATTCTTCGCCAATGTACCGCCAATGAAGGATCCGATAAAAATGGCAAACATTCTTGTGAAAAACAGGGCTATGGCAATCGGCCACGTTTGGAAAAGAATATCCAGAGACAACGATGCACCGGTAAGTGTAAAAAATGCAATATAGATCGGTGGCCCAATATCAAAAAGAATTTTTAAAAATTCTTTTCGATACCTTGATGTATTTGAAACAGAGAAACCGGCAACCATGCAGATCAACAGGGGCTCGAGAAGGACATCGCCTAAAAAAGTATCATGGATAAATTTGCGAATTTGAGATGAAAAAACAAATACCAGATACCCCATTAATAGGATAAGACCGGTTTTTAAATATTTTTGACCGGGTAATTGCAAAATTGCCAAAATTATTTTCGAAACAAGATAGCCGAGAACAATCGATGCCCCAATTTCCAATACCAGGAGCAGGATAAAAACAAAATTGAACTTCAATCCTGAAAAAAATGCATCGGCAACAGATGAATTGACCGCAAACAATATGATGACCACTACATCCATGATAACGGTCACTCCTAACACGGTTTGGGTAAACGGCCCTTTCGCCCTTAATTCATTTACAACGGCGATTGCGGAAGCAGGAGATCTTGCAACCATTATGGCACCCGCCAGAATTGAGACAGCAATCTTTGCTGTCACGGACATGGTTTTCATGAATGGAATAAAACCGGAAAAAAAGAAAAACGTAAGGCTTGTTAAAGAAAATGTGCAGACAACCAGACCCATGGTGACCCAAGCTATGCTTTTTACTCTGGTTTTAAGCTCTTTTAAATAGAGTTCGCCTCCGGCAGCAAAAGCAATAAATCCCAGGGAAATCTCATCCACAAATCGCAAATTTAAAGTTGCTTCCACCGAAATCAGATCGAGAACATAAGGCCCTACAACAATCCCAGTCAATAAAAATCCGCTGATCAAAGGGAGTCCTGTTTTAACCAGGCCTTGTCCGATCTGTTTTGAAGCAGCAGCAATTATTGCAAAGCAGGCACTAAATACCAGAATGTCCATAGAAAATCCTGTTATAAAATTTAGTTCCATTACTGATGATATTCAAATATATTAGAGAAAAGGAAGTGTTCAATATTCTGTATCACCATTTCTAAACAAACTCAACAACCACACTTTCCTCCCTAATAAAACACCAAACCAATGCATCACTGCTACCGGTTTGACGCCGGCAGTCTGTGAATAAAATAAGGTGATTGAGCAAATTTTAAAGAAACCATGGCTGACTTGGAGTATTTCCTTAATTCAAAGGCTTTGGAGAAATTTATTTTTAATCAGAAAAAAGCCGCACAGAGTCTTGGACTATCATATGATCAGTTCCGGGGTGTTAGAAAAAAGCATATTAACAGAGTTTGACCGGAGAAAAATTATAGCTTGCTAATTATGGGATATTTTATTTTCTGTGACAGTTTGAGCGATTTAAAATTTATTTGTGGGTTATATTTTTTTATCAGCCAGAAAGGAATTTCAAGCTCAGTTAAACTAAGGTTCCAGATATTGTCTCCGTTTTTGACTTCATAGGTATCAATCCCAAGGATGGAAAAGGATTCAAAAAAATCTTCCTCAATTTCTTTGTGAAATTCATATCGTAACTCTTCAAATTCTGGGACAGTTTTCTTTCTCATGGAGATTCGGATTTTTTGATCCATGGAAATAGCGCTGCCGAATTTGAGTTTATTCAAAGCACGGATTTCCTGTGTTGGTACCCCAAGCCAGTCTGCATAGTGACCCAAAGTCTCTTCAGCCTCAACTTTTATTATTCCGATTGTAGCGTTGCCTTTTTGAATGGTTTTAAGAACCTTTAGATTACTGGTAACAATATTCTGGTTTATGGTGGTTTCACTTTTTAAGGGTTTTGCCACAGGTAACGGTTCTGTGATAACAGGCGCTGTTATGGTCTTTGCAATGGCATTATTTACAGGTGCTTCTTTGGATTTGGGAACAGACTTAACAACCTTTTTTTTGGATTTAATTGTAGTGGACATATTTTGAGCCAGGATGATTTCATCTTTAACAGGAATCCTTAAGTTTTGTCCGATATATATCGTTGCTCTGCGATTCAGGCCGTTGGCAAGGATAAGATCATATAATCTGACTGAATGAATTCTTGCAATGGAACCTGCTGTATCACCTTTTTGAACACTGTGAAACCGGCTGGGTTTTTGTTTGTCCCGGTAAAGTGCGGTTAGCTTTTCATTAATTTTTGGAGCATCTAAATTTTTAGGTATTTTTAATCTGAATCCTTTGGGGATATATTTTTGTCCGTTAAAAACAGGTTTTCTTAAGCCAGGGTTAAGGAATTGTATTTCTTCAAGGCTTAAATTCAAGGCTTTTGCCAGGTCATTAACCGGCAGATATCCTTTGGTCTTTATCTCTTTAAAAGAATATGGCTTTTGATATTTGATTTTGCCAAAATACTTCTCAGGATTTTTAGCCACAATTCTGGCCGCCAAGAATTCTGAATAAAAATTTCTTGATGCAAATTTAAACGAACGGCTTTTATATGATTTTACGATTTCTTCATAGCTGCCCTTGGCATTTTTTGCCCGTCTCATACCGGCTAAACCATGATTGTAGGCTGTTATAGCCAGGGGCCATTCTTTTAGCTCTGCATAGTTTTTTTTTAAGAGACGGGCAGCTGCATCAGCGGAAATAAAAGGATCACGCCTTTCATCCACAACATAATTGATTTCCATATAACGCCGACCCGTGGAATGTGTAAACTGCCAGATTCCGGCAGCCCCGAATTTGGAATAGGCTTTGAAGTTAAACGAAGATTCAACACAGGGAAGGTATACAAGGTCAACAGGAAGACCATGAGATAAAAAAGTTTGTTTGAATTTATCAATAACTGCTCCTGAACGGGCCAGGCCGTCCATAAACTGTTGTTTTATTCCGGCCTGGCAGCGTATGTTAAAGGCTGCATTTTTAAAATCCGATGGTTTTGCTTTGGAACCAAAAAGCTTTGCAACCCTTTTTTCTTCCTTTGATATTGGTTTTTTCCCATAGGAAAGTTTTATAAGTATGTTTTTATATTTTTTGTATACAGTTTCTTTTATTTTCTTGTTTTTCCTATTGGCCAGGACAGTACGGGATGCATCAAGATCGACAACCTCGTAAATAATATCAAGGTTTTTGTTGTCATGTATAACGCCCTGGGATTTTAGTGTATGCGCAAATATTTTTATCCAGAAATCAACATTTGGTTTAATGGATGGATAGGAGGGGAAATCAAGATCTGCTGACTTATCGGCTATTTGGGTTTTTGAACTGGTGGTAGCAAAAATGGTTGTCGGTGTTGCAAAACATAGTGGGGCGCAAAGGAACAAAAGAAATAAAATTATTCTTATGGATTGAAAGTTCCGCTGCAATACGTGTTGACAAAAACCAATCATAAAATCTCCATGGTTCTATTGTTATTTTGAATACAAATAAGAGACGAGGCTATCATATAATATGTGTTTTTAAAACCATTGAACTTAAATTTAAAACCAATTTTCCTTCTGAGTACTTTTGCCCTGGTATTTTTACCGGAGTATGACATAGAAAAGCCCAATATCCCGAGTTACAACTGTTTTTTCCTGACTTTTGACAACCTTCAAATTCTTCTGATGACAATCATCTTTCCGTGGAGAAAAGGAAATGAGTGGTTTGTCCTGAATCTTTTGTAGGTACAAGCGAATTATGGTGTACAGGCAAAAACCTAACCGGACATTACTGGGAAGGGTAATTCTTTAATGAAAATATAAGCCCAAAGGATTGTTTATCCTCCGGGCGCAAGCTCTTACGAGTTCAAGTCTCGCCTCCGGTAGCAGCTTCTTAAAAGGGTTTAGTCGTTTTCGGTTAAACCCTTTTAAATCGCACTTCAAGGGAAGCCGATTAATACAGATACAACATGTTGTACCTGTATTAAGTCAGGAACGGGAAACAACAACTCATGGGCCAGTTCACCCTTTCTGATGGGGATGATTTTCAACGGATAACAGTCCTTTTTCTATTAAAGGCAGATCCTGACTGTGCAATGCAGGACCGCCTTTTTCGCAGCAGGTACCGTACCGTCTACATTCTTTTAGATGAGACCTAAAAAACTTGTCTTTTTTAAATCAATAGATTACAAAATCATATTTATGAAGCCTTTACAAAAATTAATCAATGAGGATCAATGACACTTCTTTTTTTTTATGTTTTTTTAGCCCTTTTCTTTTCATTCTTATGTTCCCTAATGGAGGCGGTTTTTCTAAGTATTCCGTATTCCTATATTTTTCTGGTCAACAAAAAAAACAAAAAGGACGGACAATTGCTTCACCGCCTTAAAACGGATGTGAACAAGTCCTTATCAGCCATTCTTAGCTTAAACACCATTGCTCATACCGTGGGTGCGGCAGGTGCAGGAGCCCAGGCAACAGCCCTGTTTGGAAATAAGTATGTTGGTGCTATTTCAGCTGTGCTGACACTGCTGATCCTGATTGTTTCCGAGATTATTCCAAAGTCTTTGGGAGCCTCGTATTGGCGGCAGCTGACCAAACCGGTCTCTGTTTGTTTGTATTATCTGATTCTGATTATGTTCCCCTTTGTGTGGATGTCCAGGTATATTACCGTGTTGATTTCACCCAAAAAAAGTGACGATCCGTTTTGCAAGGAAGAGTTTAAGGCAATGGCGGAGCTGGGAGCAAAATCAGGTGGGATTAAGGATCAGGAGGCCCGGATTTTAAAAAGCCTGTTTCGTTTCAATTCCCTTCGTGTAAAAGATATCATGACACCGAGAACCGTTGTCTTTGCATTAAAGGAAAATATGAAAATCCATGAAGTGCTTGAGCAGCATCCGGATATGATATTTTCAAGAATTCCGTTATTTAAGGAGGAAATTGACAGGATCACCGGATATGTCATGAAAGACGAAATACTGGAAGCATCTGCCCGGGACGAACATGGAAGAATGCTTTCAGAGTTGAAAAGAGAAATCCACTCGGTTTATGAGGCCATGCCGCTTCCGGCCTTGTATGATTTCCTGCTCAATAAAAGGGAACATCTCTCCCTTGTCAGCGACCAGTATGGCGGAACTTCCGGTATCGTGGCCCTTGAGGATGTCGTAGAGACCTTACTTGGCATGGAGATAATAGACGAGCTGGATGTGAATAAAGATATGCGTGCACTGGCAAAGTCCAAGTGGAAGGACCGAATCAAGTAGAATTCAAAGGTGGTTTAAAATTTTTCTATGATCACAAATAAGGGAGATTCAACCATATCAATTATTTCGGATGGAGATCTTGACTGTGATTGTGGGAAACGCCGTAATAAAAGAGATAAATATCATTACGTATCTTTGGATACCTGCTACATACGCTTACAGCAATAAATTCTTCAACAGGTTATAGTTTCTCATTGATTTCAATTGTCGGAGCAGCAGATCATCATGATAGCGACGGCTCTATACTTGAGAAAACTGGAGTGTATGTTATCGCGCCGCCGTCTGAAAAGGCCGGAGAAAGACATAAGTTCAAGAAAAAAGATAATCGACAAAAGGAGTTATTCGCTGCCGCAGGATAATAAACAATTACAAATCTTATTCCATGACCTATTTATTTTGATCTCTTTCCTTGTATCTTTTTAAATCATCTCTGAAATTTTGAATTAGTTCTAATATAGTATGAATATAAGACATGCTTTATTAAATTGATTTTACCCATTATGCAGAATACACCTATTATAATCAATACCGTTCCTAATGAACCTGAAAATAGAATCTCAAGAGGGAGATCTAATACTCTTGAGATGATTTGTTCTTTAAAGTTATCAAGTGTTATAAAAATACCAATGATTATGAATATGAAACCTAATATTTTGTTGCCCTTTGATTTTTTTAATATTCTATCTGCATTGTTTCCATCAATAATGTGTCCACAAGATTTGCATTTATAGGATATTAATTCATTATTCGTTTTTACTAATTTATCTCCGCAGTTTTCGCACCGCATTTTTACCTTCTTTCATCTTATTTCTACGCCAATTATAATTTGAAATTTCTTTTTTTTGCCATGATTATCTTTCAAACCAGATAACCACCGTCCCCCGGGAATCTTTAAAACACCCTTATTCCTGCCGTGGCAGATGCAATACATTGAAAAGTTTTTTGGGGGGGGATAAATTTTTGATGACAAGGATGGTTCCTATTGTGCAACACACCTAAGGAACCATCCAGTTAATTAAAAATAATTTTTAAACAGGCTCTAAAGATCAAATTCTGCTTTATCAATACCCAGGGTGAGGCAGATTTCACGTAAGATGTTTTTTTCATCATCATCAAAATCACCATCTGCCTTGCCAATTATAATTCCTACCTGAATGGCTGCCCGGGCCTGGGGCGGTGTTTTTTTAAGTTTTGAAATAACCTGGAGAAGATCAATTTTTCCAAAATCAAAATCATTGGTCAATTTATCACAAAAATCAACAAAGGTTTTCTGTAACTGACTGACGTCAAAAACAGCAAGGGTGTCGTTTGAACCTATAAAACTTGCGGTTTTCTTTCGTTCATCGGCATCGATATTACCATCGGAAGCTGCAACCAAAGCGCAAACTGCCATTGACGCATCGGCAAAATTTTTGTTTTTAAATTGCTTTACCTGGGAAACCAGTTGGCTTTGCATTTCCAGTGCACCCTCTTTTAATTTACTTAAAAATCCCATTTTTTCCTCCTGTTATAATTATAGAATAAAAATTTGACTATCATAGATCAAATCCGTTTAGCAATAGACCTCAAAATCTTCAGCAATACACTAGTTACCTGTACTTATCAACTCATTTGGATTGAGTTGTTCAGCAGAAAAATAATAATTTTCTTCAATAATATATCCATTAGAACCTATTTTTACAATTCCGGCAAGTATTTCCGTTACCATACGCATTGGATCCTGGGTTCTTTTTTCTATAAAATTATTAAGAAGTTTAATGTCCGGGGGAGTGAGGATTGTTTTATGCGCATGCTTGATAAAATCCCCAGGAGCTGTTTTTTTTGATTGCAGAACATGAATGAAACCCGTATTTTGAAGAGATTCCACTGCAATTCGGTTAAAATCATAAATAGGGCCAAGAATAACAGGAACATCGACAAAAAGGGATTCCATTGGATCAAACCCCCGCTTTCTATGATCAAATCCTCCCCCAAGATATGTGATAAGACAATTTTGATATAATTTGGATAAATCCCCATAGGTATCAACAATTAATACTTCCGGTAACACTTCCGACTTATCATTTTTTTTAAGTTTGGAATAATAATTGACATTCATATGCTGGACCGCATTATAAATCAGACGATTGCGTGTTTTGTTGGTAATGACACGTGGGGCAATAATTAAGGTGTCCACATGGGGTTTAAGCCCTAAATAGCCGGTAACTGCAATATCAATATCTGTTTGATCCACAATATTTGCAGCCATCATCACTTTTGAACCTGGAAACAGGGGAGATATTGTATTCTGCACATTTCTTGTCGAATCGCTTATTTTAAGAAACATGGGATTTACAAACCAGGTATCAGGAATCTCAGGATGGCGGGTGATCATCCTGGGCATTGCCAAATCATACCATTGTTTTAAATCCTCTGGATGATCGAACAGCAAAAGCGTTGTATCGGATTTTTCTGGAAACAAAGGAGATCCTGGAACTCCTGGTGCTGAAAAACGTATTTGACCACCGGGCAAATACTGATATTGTTCAAGTTTATCAATAATAACCTTAAAGGATTTAAGGTTTCCCATGCCAAGCCTCTCCTGTCGAAACCTGAGACGCCATCTTGCAAAGGGAAGAATATTTGTAAAAGCTTTTAAGAGAGCATGAAGTGCTTTTACTTCTCCGCCCCAGTCACGCATGGCGGCTTCAATGATTATATTTTTACCGAAGTTAAGATTTTTACCTAATTTTTGTATAAAAAGCAGATCCGGTTCTTTCTTAAAATCCCTGGGATTTTGGAAAAGCCGATTCAGGTATGAGACCCTCGAAGGTCTGAAGGTTTCTGTCTTTTCCACAGGAAGGCGTGGTCCTGGGACCATAATAACACTTTTTGGAGAGAGAAGCCGTTGACGCACTGTATGAATCAACTCTTTTATGCCGGCATGGCCTGTACCAGGACTGATATATCCCTCCCTTTCTTTCACATACTCCCTTACAACTTGAGAAGCCCCTGCAAGGGTAAGCGGGAAATGGGCATGTTTCAATAGGGTTAAATCATCAATCGAGTCTCCAGCAGCAAAGGATAATTGGTTGGTATGTCCGAAATTATTGATAAATGCCAGATATTTATCAGCCAATTTAGGAATGAAGGCTATCTTTCTTTTTCCCACAAGAATCCTGAAATTATCTTTTAGAATTTTTTGAAGAGAATAAATAAAATGCTCAGCAAGTAGCTTTCCCTTACCTGAATACAATAAAAATCCTTTGTGGTCATTATAATAGCAATTCAAATCAATGGGAAAATGCTTATCAACTGCAACCTTACAGATCTGATTATGAATTTGCGCTAGGTTTATATCTTTTAATACCCTTTGGGTCCATTCAGGTTTGTCTAACACAACGGCTCCATGCTCAAGAATCCAGCCATGAATACGAATGTTGTGTTTTTTAAAATGTTGTCTAAAATCTTGAATATACGCCTCTGATCTTGCTGTATTTACAAAAAGATTTATCTTTCCTGCGAGCAAAGCAAGGGTTTCAAGCATACTAGGATCAATGAATGAATCTTTCAAAGAACCTTTGATCACAAGGCCATGGGGGATCTTTTCCGGGTGGTTGATAATGCCGTCAAGATCTAAGACAAAAGATTTAATTTTATTTATTTTATTTATTTTATTTATTTTATTTATTTTATTTAGCAAGGAACCGTCCAAGCCTGCTCTTAAAAAGAGTATCAACCCTCATCCATCCTCCAAGAACCGGAACCACCCAGGGTTCTGAAATCACTTTATAAATGCCATTCTCATCAGGCTCCATTTCTGCTCTTGCCCCAATTCTGTCATCCTGCCAGGGTTTTGTCAGAGGCGGATGGCAAAAAAATCTTTTTTCCTGCTCACAAATATTTTTGAGTATTTCCGGATCAGATACAGGCCAGGGATCAAACAAAGTTAAGGTGTTCCTACCCTTGATAATAGGAAATCCCGTTGCAGATTTCGCTTCTGGTATTTTGTCTGTTTCAGGGTCAAACAACTTTCCCATTGGAAAAATTCCGAATTTTTTTTCCAAAGCAAATCTGGCAACCCTGAGAAACGATCTTGGAAATTTCCGACGGGAGAAATCACAGAGTACAGGTCGGCGTTCAAGAGTCTGGGCAAGCTTCATAGCTTTGAATAAATTTTCACCTTCCAAAGTATCCTTAAGACTCACTCTATGTTCCGAAGATGAGATTTTTAGTCCCTGGTATATCAGGATAGGGCTGTCATAATCAAAATTTTTTCCTGAAAATTGAGCTACTCCTTCGGGTAAAAAGCTTGTAAAATAATCGTCGGGTGCCCTTCCATTTATTATAAAAAGCAAGGGCTGTTCCTTTGCCATTTTTAATAAGGTGTGCCAGCTTTTTTCTATTACCAAGGCTTCCTGGCGTAATTGTTCCCTCAATGACCAGGCCTTGGATCTGAAAGTCCAGTCATATCTGTTTTTTAAATAGCCCATGCAGTCCAGGGGAAAACTATCCGCTTCCCAAAGGGAAATTTTGGTGGATAAAAAATTAAGAAGGAGCTTGGCATCAAGGGAAATATCCCCTTTAAGTGGAAAACCATAGGCAAAGGAAAAGCGGTGCAGACAATTTTGAATCCATAGCCTGTTGGCAGGATATTCATCTAAAATTGATAAAACTTCGTCTTTAGTAAGCCGCTCAAAGGCAGGGTCAAAATTAAAATTCTTCGCAAGGTTCGGCTCAAAAATATTTTCACAAAGAGCAAATGCAGCATCAATTTTTTGCCGTGTAAAGGGCTTGGAAGTGATTTTAATCAGCGCATCTATTCTTTCCGGAAAAGGTCTTGTGTTGATTGAGACCAGTGCCTTTACAAATTTTTGATTAGGCCCGACAATACCTTGACCCATTTCGCTCACATGCAAAGACGAGTATGGAAAAGCTTCACATTTTTGAAGAGACTCATGCAAAGTTGTCAGCAATTTTTTTATATGTAAAATCAAGCATCTCACGGGTTGCGTCGTGGGAAGTCAGCAAAGAACAGAACCCATTTTTTTCTTTTACTATTGTTTTTAATTCAGCAGCTCCTGAATCTGGCATGACGGGACAGGTACTTTCTTTGATCATCTGAAGATCATTAATCTGGTCACCCAATGCAATATATGGATGAATTCCAAGAATGGAAAGACCTCTCATTTTGTTTACGGTTCCAGGATAGATAAAAATTTTTCTATTCTCTTGAAAAACAAGATCAGAATACCCATTTTCCTTTAAACTAATCTCAGCTGATTTTTTTGCCTGATCCCTTTGGGTTGGGGGAGGAATAAATCCGGCACAATTTTCGTAAAATGGCAATCTTTCCCAGCTTGGAAAAAGCTGGGCGATTTTTTCCCATTTTGCACTATTATAATTAGTATTATTGTTACTGAAAATATCATGGATATTCTGCTTGACGACAAAACCATTTTCAAGCACAAAACCGCTGAACACCACATCGGGTAGCTGCTTAACAAGTTTAGCCGTGCTTACAGCGTTACGGCCCGTTGCAATGACAAGGGGAAATACCCGGCTG
>JAFLJU010000193.1 GCA_022712835.1 Desulfobacteraceae bacterium | reverse complement strand
GCTCCAAAGTACGTTGTGGTTCGTGCAATCATGTTTTTACCGTTTTTCCCCAGGTGCCGGAGAGCCATCTTGAATCTGAAGAAGAACTCCTGTTCGATTTTTCCGGACTTGAGTTTGAAATAGACAATTTGGAGATGGAAGCGCCTGGAGAAGAGGCTTTTGAAATTGAAATCAGCTTTGACTCAGAAGGTGAAATTGAAGATGATAATCTGATATCTGATGATTTTGACTTTGATGACTTTGATATTGAGGATTTTGATATTGAGGAATCTGATCGGGCCATTGAAACCCAGGCAAATCAAACAGACTTTGACAACATCAAATTAGATTTCCATGACCCGGAAACCCTTATCTTTGAAACTACCATACCGGTAGCCGGTAACACGCCGGTAGCAGATGATACGCCGGTAGCAGATGACACGCCGGTAGCAGGTGACACACGGGTAGCCGATTTATCCATATCATATGATGCGCCTAAGGTTGACCTGATGTTTGATGAACCAGGGCTTGAGCAGGAGCCCACACCGACTATGGGTTTCTCCGATGACGACATGAAAATTTCTAATGACAAGCAAGTAAAGGAAAGGAAAAGAAAAGAAAAGAAGTTTGACCAGGACTTTTTTAAATTGTCCTAACTTTAAAATTTTTTAAGCTATGAAAAATAAAGCTCTTTCTTGCGGGGAGTTATCTTGACAAAAGATAGATTCCTATCTATAAAGTTTGATTATCAGCAAAGATTACAATCTTGTGTGATTGTTGATAGAGGAGTTTGTAATAGTGAAAAAAATATTACTTGTTGATCACAACGCCCAGATGCGGAATGCCCTTTTAAAGGAGCTCAATGAGTGTGATGAATTCAGTGTTCTTACAACGGGCCATGCAAAAACTGCTGCAAAACTTTTCCAATTTCATGAGATAGATCTCTTGATTACTGAACTGGATCTACCTGAAATAGATGGATTTAAATTGCTTGCCTATGTTAGGAAAAAATATCCTGACACACAAACCATCGCCATTACGGCCAACCTTTCCAAGCCGCTAATTGAACGGCTTGAGGCCCGAGGCTTTCTGTCTTCTTTTAAAAAACCTTTGGAAATTCCCCTCCTTTTTGATGCTATATTTAAGCAACTTGGTATTTCGGCCTCTGACCGCATATCTGGTATTTCAAAAACCAATGCAGCAACATTAGAAGCTGAACGCAACGAGGAGAATTATAAAAAATTGGAGGAGATACTTTTTAACACCAGCGAAATCCCAAATTACAAGATATTTAATGATAGAAACACCCTTTTAAATGAGAGTTCATCCTTTAACGATTATTTTGATTTACCCCCTTCTGAATATTTTAAAATGGCGAATACCATTAGCGGTTTGGGTAGTGGAAATTTGAAATATTTAAGAATAGACACATCCAATAGATCTAAAATAGCCCTTATCAAATCAAATCAGTATTTTATTGCAGCAGAAATCAAATCTGGTGTAAATATTGATCATATTATCCGTTATTAAACGACAGACCCGAAAACTTAAGTGAGGAATAATGAATACTGTACTTGACGAGATTAAAACGATTCCCGGAATTATTGGCGGATTTGTTTTCGGTGTAACACACGGCATTCAAATGAACAATTTACCACCAGTTTTCAAAGAGACTAATCTCAATAAGATAGGAAAAGTTCTGGATAAGATATACCGGAGCTCCAAAGCGGGATCTCCTGATATTACCGAACTTTCTTTGTATTATGAGGAATCCACAATCATTGTAAGGCCACTGGGTAAAACCGCGTATCTTATCATCATGAGTGAGCCGTCACTAAATCAGAACCTGATTACAATGAGCATGAACATGGTTGCCGATGAAATAATACAAATGGGTGAAACATTAGATAGTGCAGCCGAGAACTTAGATAGCAATACTCAAACTCAATCGGTTAAAGAAATATCCGCCGAAGAAATAATAAACAACAGCCCTTTGTCCGAACAGCTTTGCGGTATGCAGACATCTCTTTTGAAAATTATAGGTCCCATGGCAAAAATAATTTTTAAGGATGCTATTAACGCTTGGATAGGGTCTAATAATCCGTCGGAATCATCTTTGCCGCGTCTCGTGGAAATACTTTTAAATGAAATCAATAACAGTGAAAGGGAAGAAAAATATTTAAAAATGATTGCACCATATGTGGGGGACAATGGAACCGATGTTTAAGCCAATAATGAGAAATTCAGACTGCAATCGAGGATTAAACAATGGCGACTAAATTTAATGAATTTGCAGATTTGATTTTACAGATCCCTGGGATTTTAAATTATATTCTCGTGAGAAAGGACGGGCATATAATTGTGCATGATTTTACGAATCCGGAATCCTTATCCGCATCTATTATATACAGCGGGCTAAGTTGTGAGGCGATCAAACCTATGATGGGGTTAACCTATTTTAAATACCTCGGGTATACACTAAAAAATAATGAAAAATTATTGGTTTTCCCCTTGGGGAAATATTTCCTTGGTATTTCCCATGAAGCAGAAGCCTATACCCCTGACATTGTGGATGAGGTGACACAGATTATTGACTCCATAACGCCGAAAAAATCAAAATAGGAATACAATAATATTAACCAGCGGCAGACCTAGGATTTTTTATGGATAAAATTTTTAAGAAAAGTATTATCATACTATGGATTCTTTTGGTTTGTTTGTCTTTCAACGGTAACTTGCTTGCCCAGGAGGATATTTTAGACTTTGATATACAGGTTAAATTTTGGGCCGAAAGCTGCAATCATGAAGTAACTTCTTTGTTTGAAAGTCTATTAAATTCTAGTGTATTAATGGAGCCCCAGCTATTTGACACCTTTTATATCCCAGTTCCTGATACCGAACCACCAAAATACAGTACCCAGTATGATAAAATACTGGAAGCACCGCTTCGGAAAATATGTGATAATTACCTCAATAAAGATGAAAATTTAGTATATGTTATGGCCGTAGATGCTTATGGATATCTACCCGCTGCGAACACCAAATTTTCTAGTTTGCCCACGGGCAATCGGGAAGAGGATTTAAAAAATAGCAGAGTAAAAAGAATATTGAATGATCGCATCGGGCGCAACGCATCAAAAAATAAAGAACCCTACCTTGTCCAGCAATATGCCCTGGATACCGGTGAAGAAATAGTGGATTTCTCCATTCCAATCTTCATCAGGGATCGTCACTGGGGAGCTGTTCGTATCGGTTATAAGAAGAAATAATTCAATCCATGGTGTTTTTTTACCCAAAAACTTAAAAGGTTATATCCAATGATCAATTTAATTCAAAGAAAATTAGGTTTAAAAATTTCGATTTTAACAAATATTATCCTTTTTATCGTAACTGTTATTGGTGCTGCTTTTTTGTATTATCAGCAAAACAATCTGTTCGACAAGCAATTGGTAGACAAGGGGAAAATGGCATCGATTATTGGTGCAAAAGCGGTTGGCAGAATTCTTGAAGAAGCAATTGACAATGGGGTTCTGACACTTAGTGAGGTCATGGATACCAATTATGAGGAAATTCCAGGGTTTGACCCGCCCAAATATCATACAAAATATGACCGGTATACAGATAGGGCTTTCCTATCTCTCCAGGATGAATTTTTAAAAACCACGGATTTGTTATATGCCGCGACTTTAGATGTAAATGGATATGTTCCCACCCATAATACCCGTTTTTCAAAAGCGATTACAGGGGAGAAGCAAAAAGACCTTTTGGGTAATAGAACCAAAAGGATATTTAAAGATGAAGTCAGTATGCGGGCACAAAAAAATACACAAGAGGGATTCTTGCAGGAATATTCCCGTGATACCGGGGAAATGACATGGGATATCTCAACGCCTGTTTATGTGAAAGGCAAGCATTGGGGATGCTTTAGAGTCGGCTTTGCCCTCACTGCAATCAATCAAACCAAACTTAAGTTACTTATTTCTTTGGGTCTCATTGGTTTTGCAATTTTTATGATATCAACGACTACAGTCTTTGTGATCATTAATCATAACCTTCGACCTTTAACTGAATTCACCCGGGTTGCATCGGATCTTGCGGATGGCCATATGGATGAAAAAATCAAATGGGAAACCAAGGATGAAATCGGGAAACTTGCGGATGTTCTTGAACGGTTGAGAATTAGTTTGAAAGCTGCAATGGAAAGGCTTTCCAGGTAGAGCAACCTGGGGGAAAAGTGATGAACTTGTTATTTGGGGTGAATCAGGATGCCGATAGGGTTTGTTTGGCAAAGGCGATAAATTTTTTGCAGATAGGGGACTGACTCCTTTTATTGGAGAGGGTCAGGTAAAAATATCGGTTGAGATCCATGCCTTTTACCGAAAGTGCATGGACCCTACCGGTCTCAATTTCATGGGCCACGGCGATGGTGGAGAGGATGGAAATCCCCACCTGGTTCAGTATCCCCTGGATGACAGATACTGAGTTTCCCATGGTGACCTGGGGGGTGAAATCCTGGGAATTAAAACCCGCCGCATCCATGCTTCCAAGGATGGATTGCCAGGTTCCGGATCCTTTCTCCCTGGCAATAAAGGGTTCTGAAAATAGCTTTGAACACTCAATG
>JAFLJU010000093.1 GCA_022712835.1 Desulfobacteraceae bacterium | reverse complement strand
CAGATTCCCGGGACTAAAACGGCGGTATTGATTGAGATGATCAATGATTTCGATCTGGTCATCACCGCATCGGATCATGAAGCTTTTATCCTTGAGGCCAACCTTATCAAGGAGCACAATCCAAAGTACAATGTTCTTTTAAAGGACGGGAAAAACTATCCTTTGCTGCGCATTGATATGAATGAACCCTATCCGGCCATCCAACGGGTAAGAAACATTAAAAATGACCATGCCCTTTATTTCGGGCCCTATTCTTCCTCTGTGAGTGTCAACCGAACCCTAAAGCAGATTCAACGGATTTTTAAGCTCAGAAAATGCCAGAATACTCAGTTTCAAAATCGATCCAGGCCCTGTCTAAACTACCAGATAAAGGTATGTCTGGGGCTTTGCTGCAATGAAGTTTCCCCCTGGGAATATAAAAAACAGGTCAAGGATGCTATTTTGTTTTTAAGGGGAAAATCCCGGCAGGTGGTGAACCGGCTTAAAAATGAAATGAAAGCCCATGCAGGAGTTCAGGAATTTGAAAAGGCTGCCCAGGCAAGGGATGCGGTTATTGCCATTGAAAATATCATGGAAAAACAGGTGGTGGTATGCCCGGACTTGAAAGACCGGGATGTCATGGGGCTTGCCTGGGACAAGGGAAAAGCCGTGGTGACAGTCATGATGGTTCGCTCCGGCCTTTTAATTGATACGGTCCATTATCCGTTGGATTTGGGGTTTAAGAGCCCGGACGAGGTGTTGACGGCCTTTGTGGATCAATATTATGAAAAGACCCGTTTTCTACCTGTTTCTGTTCTGTTGAGCCAGGTCATTGAAAATAAAGCACAAATTCAGGAGCGGCTCACCCAGGGGTTGGGGAAAAAAGTGGTCGTTCATTGTCCGGAACGGGGGGAGAAAAAACGGTTGGTACACATGGCCTTTGTCAATGCATCCCGGGAACTGGAAAAGATTCTGCTCAAGGAACAGGAGGAACAAGCGTCCCTGGTTTTGTTGAAATTTCTCATGGGGATGGAGAGGTTGCCCCGGCGCATTGAATGTTTTGATAATTCCAATATTTCCGGCCAGGATCCGGTCTCTTCCATGGTGGTATTTACCGACGGCAGACCTGATAAATCGGCCTATCGCAAGTATATCATTAAGGATATCCAGTTTCAGGATGATTATGCCTATATGTACCAGGTTCTTGAGCGGCGGTTTTCTAAACCACAGGAGGAGATGGCCTGGCCTGACCTTTTGGTGGTGGATGGGGGAAAGGGCCAATTGGGAATGGCCATGGGGGTGCTTACGAACCTGGGAATAGAACCCACCTTCGCCCTGGCCGGCCTTGCCAAAAAAGACAAGGCAAAGGGGGAGGTGTTGGATAAAATATATGTGCCGGGGCGGTCAAATCCATTGAATATCGGTCAGGCCAAAAAAGCGTTGTATCTGCTGGAACGGGTAAGGGATGAAGCCCATCGGTTTGCCATTACCTTCCAGCGGAAACGTAGGGAAAAACGAGGGGGCCTTTCCATTCTGGATGCCATTCCCGGGATCGGCCCAAAGAAGAAAAAGATGTTGCTACTTCATTACAAAGGGATTGAAAAGATGAAACAGGCCTCTTTGGAAGAATTATCCTCCCTGCCGGGGATGACCCGGGAGCTCTCCCAACGCTTGTTAAAAAAATTGAATGCAGAATAAAAATGCAGGATAAAGCGCCCCGGGTGAAATCCTTGGCCGGGTTTAATTTTTGGTGATTTGAAACCCCTGACGGGGGTTGTAGGTTCCCTGTATTTTTATTAACGTATCCTCATTTCGTTCAGATTCAATAAATACCGCAGGTTTCTGGGGTTGGTCCTCCTCCTCGGCCCCGCCGGTATAAATCTTTAAGGTGGCCGCTCGCCGGAGACGGCCTTCAATGGTCAAAGACATTGTCGACATTCTTTCGTTAGTCTCCTGGATTTTGTCCTTGAGTTCTTCTTTCGGCTCCTTGAAAAATTGGTTTTTTATCTGTTTAAGAGTGGCAAGCTGCTTTTTGATGGTGGCCACTTCTTTGGTATTCATCAATTTGTTAATGGCTTCAAGCTCGCTGTCAAGGGTGTCAAAATCCATCGTTCGGGTTGCGAGGATGAGGTTTTTTAGATTTTCCCTGAGCAGGGGATTTGTTTTAATGGTTTTTGTGAGTCGTTTGAGTTCATGAAGGAAATGTTCCATTAATTCTTTTTCCGTTTTACTTAAAGAGAGCCTTTCATCTTCAAGGTTTTTTCGGGTGTCAAACAGTGCCTGTCTTTCAGAAAAAAGTCTGCGCCCAAAGTAGAGGGTATTTTCTCCGCAAAGATAGATATTTTTCAAGAGTATTGTTTCTGCATCCAGGGTAGAGTTGGTAAGCGTTCCCCTGTTTTTTTCAAAGGAGATATTTATAGATAAAAGGGTGGAATCCATTAGTTCATCCAAAATCGTAATACAACCTGTTTCCGAGGTCAGGATTGCATTCCTTGCGAAATGAAAAACAATATCCTTCTGGGCCCTAATGATGCTCCCGGGCTCTATGGTATTTACAATTGCCTGGTCGTCTGTTTCGATCTCGCCACCTTCCAGGACATTTGCTGCCACCATTCCCCTGGCCC
>JAFLJU010000369.1 GCA_022712835.1 Desulfobacteraceae bacterium | reverse complement strand
GAAGAAAACCCGAAATTGGAAGACGTTGAGAAGGGCATTGCGCTTTTCAATAAAGAAAATTGTGAACTGACAATCGCCATCGGGGGGGGAAGTGTCCTAGATATTGCCAAGTTGATTAACAGTTTATCTAAGGTTCAGGGAAATTTGGAAAAAACCATCAGAGCCAACCGGCTTGATCAAAAACCATTTCCATTTGCAGCAATCCCAACCACTGCAGGTTCTGGAAGTGAGGCGACTCACTTCGCGGTGATGTACATTAATGGAGAAAAATACTCATTTGCACACAAGTATATTCTGCCCGAATATGTGTTTGTAGATTCTCAGTTTACGTATTCTACGAAGGCTTACCTGACCGCTTGTACTGGCGCCGATGCATTTTGTCAGGGCCTGGAGTCGATGTGGGCAAACCAAGGAAATACAGAATCCAAAGAATATGCAAAAAAGGCAATTCAATTGGTGTGGAATAATCTCGAAGGCGCAGTTGTAAATAACGATCACGCTTCAAAAGATGCTGTTATTGAGGGTTCTTATTGGGCTGGAAAAGCAATTAATATTTCTAAAACAACGCTCAGTCATGCTTTATCATATAAAATGACTTCCTTGTTTGATGTACCGCACGGACATGCGGTTGCACTAACCTTGGTTCCTGTGATGAAGGCAAATTATGAATATGCCCAAAAAGATATTCAAAAGATATTGTCACTGATTAATGCAAAGAATCTATCTGATGGTGTCGTAAAAATCGAAAAATTTTGGGAACGAATCGGCTTATGTATGAAATTAAGCCGATTGGGCATTGAGGAAAATCAGCTTTCAAAATTAGCCAATTGCAATCTTGAAAGAGTGAAGAATAATCCCGTAATGCTGACAAAAAAAAATATTGAAAAATTATTTCAGAGTATTTTTTAATCCTCTGAAAAGTATTCATACATCTGTTGACAAAAAACATGTTTTTATTTTAAAAGCTGCCATGCAAAAGAAAATACTCAATATCGGGATTGTAGCCCATGTAGATGCGGGCAAGACCACACTGACAGAACTATTACTTTTTCAGTCGGGAGCCATCAAACAACCGGGAAGCGTCGATAAGGGTTCCACCATAAGCGATAACCTAAGCTTGGAAAAACAAAGGGGTATTACCATACAAAACACTTGTGTCGGCTTCAATTGGTTTGACACAAAAATAAATCTTATTGATACTCCCGGGCATATTGATTTTTCTGCTGAAGTGGATCGGGCCATGTCTGTTCTGGATGGGGTTGTCTTATTGATTTCTGCCGTGGAAGGGGTGCAGGCCCATAGTTTGAATCTGTGGGAAAACATCAAAGAACTCGACATTCCCGTCATAATCTTTATCAATAAAATTGACCAGGATGGTGCCGACGCAGACCGTGTGTTTTCGGATTTGCAAAAAGAGTTTAATATGAAGGGGTTTTGCTTAAATCTTCCTGAAAACGGCTGTGGCATCAAACCCTATTCCCAATGTGATATATCTCTAAATTTGATGGACGCAAGTTTTGAAAATCTTGCCGACTTAGATGAAGATATCCTGGAAAAATATCTGGAAGGCACTCTTTCAACTTACTCTATGCTAGGTGAAAAGATACAGGATAAGATTTTTTCAAAAGAGCTGGTTCCCGTACATTTTGGTATTGCAAAAAAGGGTATCGGCATACCGGATCTCGCGGATTCAATTTGCATGATTTCCCCCAAAAACAGCGTGAACAGCGATGATCTAAATGCGCAGATTTTTAAGATAGAGCACCATGCCAAATTTGGTAAACTGGCCCATATCAGGGTTTATTCAGGCGTGATGGAATCAAAGGTGGCTCTATATTGTGAGCGATTGGACAGACAAATAAAAATCAATCAGCTGTTACAAAATAAGACTGGCAAACTTGAAGTGGTGAAATCATTGGTATGCAATGACGTGGGTATTGTTGCGATTTCCGAAGCGGTCATTTCCGGGGATATCTTGGGTAAAGAAATCAAAAGAAAAAACCATGACCCTATTGCCCAAAGCGTGCTCTCTTGCGTGGTGGAATCATGTGAAGACTCGGATTATCAGAATTTATCCAGTGCATTAAAAATTTTAGATATTGAGGACCCTGTTCTTGACTTTACCTGGGATAAGAAGGAGAGGGAGTTTGCCTTAAAGATCATGGGTCCCATGCAGATTGAGATATTAAATCATGTGTTGAAAGAGAGATTTGATATCGATGTGAATATCAAATCACCCGAGGTGGTCTATAAGGAAACGGTTGTGGCCAAAGCTGAAGCGACCGTACGCTATACCATGCCAAAACCCTGCTGGGCTGTTATGACCTTCGGCGTTTCGCCTGGAAAATTAAATTCCGGGGTGGTCTTCGAGTCCTTTGTTGGGGTTGACGATATCTGCCAGAAATATCAGAACGAAGTGGCAAAGGCTGTCCCATGTGCACTGCAGCAAGGTATCAAAGGGTGGCCGGTCACAGATATTAAAATTAGTCTGCTTGCCGGGGAAGAGCACACGATGCATTCAAATCCCGGTGATTTTTTATTGGCCACCCCCATGGGGATAATGAATGCCTTACAAAATGCCGGAACAAAATTGCTCGAGCCTTTGTATGATTTTGATATAAAAGCTCCCCAGGACTTGCTGGGAACCATTACAAATGATTTAAATAACATGAAGGCAGACATGGAGGTGCCCCTGTTCGAAGGCAACCTGTTTTGTCTGAAAGGAATAGTTTCTGTGGCCAAAGCCATGGATTACAGCATCAAATTTAATGCCTGCTGTTCAGGGAAAGGCCGGTTGAAA
>JAFLJU010000231.1 GCA_022712835.1 Desulfobacteraceae bacterium | reverse complement strand
CCGTTCCAATCGTCGTAAATTGAAATCCCGATCAAGACCACAAACAATAAAAATGGTATCAAGGTTTGCAGCGATTATCTGTTCTTTTCTCGACAGTGAACATTGCTTACCATGTGTGCCGCTGGCCCCTCTGGACAAGATGTTTTTTCTTGGTAAGACTTGTGAGATCACTTTGTCCCGTACGAGGACCCAATCTCCTGTGACGGGAAACGGGTTTTCTTTTTGGTGATTTAACCTTCCTGAAATTACAACGAGGCTTTCTGTATTTCCCTGGTTAATTAGAAAACTATTTTTATGTACCCCTACTATTCTGGCGGGGAAAACGTTGTCATCGCTAATGTTGTCCAGATGATTCTGGAAATGTGACTCCCATCCTAATTTTAAAAGAGGCTGGCGTATGTCGTATGTGTCTGCATTGATGGTAAGTTGTTTTTTAATCATTATTGGTTGCACCTATTTTTTTATAGCGTCTTTGGTATTTTTTTTCGGTAATTACCAAATTATCTATGGTTAGACTGATATTTTTGTGAAAATATTATCTTAGCCGAGGAGGGTTGCTGACGAAAGGCGTACCAATAACTGCGGAATCCTAGATGGATTCTATCGATGAAAGGGTGAATATCGTTTTTTTCTAACGATTAATTTTAGGACTAAATTAAAATCAACCTGTTACCGAATTAGCAATACCTTTTGTCGGCAACGATTGACACAATATCTAATGATTTCTTAAACAAAAAAATTCCTTTAAAAAAAATTCAAACTGGTTCACCCAGATAGCACAATTTTTTAGTTGTTGTCAAATTTTTTAGTCAGTCCAATTGTTCATTGTTTGATTTATCCTGGGTTTTTTCGAGTGTTGTCCCAGAGCGCCATCCTTTGCACCAAATAAAATAATCCTTTTCAACATACCGGGTCTTTTGATATCGTTCCCAAGATAGTAGCTGATTGGACAGATACCAATGGGGACACATTGATGGCAACGCAAAAAAAATAATATATCTTGTTTTGTGATGATAGTAACTTATTTTTTTTCATAAAATAAAAGAGACCGATTGATTAAGAATACTGGTCCTTGTATCGTAAAAGGAGTGTGATGTATGATTCATATACCAAACCAGCCAGGGGATATTGCCCCCCGATCTCTTGAAGCGATCCAGGGAGATGAAACCATTCTGTTTGTGGATGATGAAATCTATCTGGCAGAGGTGGGCAGGGAAATGCTTGAGGATTACGGATATTGTGTTGATATTATGACAAATTCAAAGCAGGCATTTGAGTTGTTTGAAAAAAATCAGGACCGGTATGCTTTGCTGATTACGGACTATATCATGCCTGGGATGACTGGCGTTAAGTTGGTTGAAAAGATACACTCCCTGCGGCCTGACTTGCCGGTTATCATGTGTTCGGGTGTTGACTTGCCATCTGAAATTATCCAGACGGTCTGCATCACAAAAATTCTTTCGAAACCCTTTGATATGGAAACACTGGTTAAAACTGTTCAGGATCTCCTCCATAAATCAAGGGGCTAACCTTTTGACCGGGGTATATATGAAAAAAAGCCTGTTTATCACCGATTTTGACGGCACCCTCCTGACCGATGAAAAGAGGATCGCCCAGCAAGACCTTGACACTCTTTCCCGGTTGAGAAACAATAATATTGTTACTGCCATTGCCACTGGAAGAAGTTTATCTTCCCTTCAGCAGGCATTGGAACAGATTGGTCTGGGAGATAGGCTGCCAGTGGATTATTTTATTTTTTCTACGGGCGCCGGTATCCTGGCGGTTGCACGAGGATCCATCATCCGATCACTTTGTGTAGCAGCCAGTGATATCAGGGAAATTACCACCTGTTTTGATGCCAGAAAATTGGACTATATGGTCCATCGGGCCATTCCCCATACCCGATATTTTTTGTATAAATCCCATGGTAAAAAAAATCCAGATTTTCAGGCGCGAATTCTATTGTCTCCTCGATTTTCTAAACCGTTGAACAATGGTCAGGATTTGTACGATACGGCTACACAGGTGCTGGCCATTATTCCGGAGAAAGTTTCTGTGGCGATGATGGCGGATATCCGGGCGGATCTTTTTGGCTACAGTGTGATTCAGGCCACCTCCCCCCTGGATCATTCCTCCTCCTGGATTGAAGTCTTTCACAAACAGGTTTCCAAAAGTCAGGGCGCATCCTGGTTGGCATCAACCCTAAATATTAACCAGTCCGATGTGATTTCAGTGGGCAATGACTATAATGATCAGGATCTTCTGGAATGGTCTGGAAAGGGGTTTCTGGTTGCCAATGCGGCCCCGGATCTGAAGCTGCTCTTTAAAACGGTTTCTTCCAATAATCATTGCGGGGTCAGCCAGGCAGCGGCGGCGTCAGGCCTGCTGGACGGGTAAAATTATCATCATGGCGGAAACCGGTTCTTCAGACATTAAATATCAAAATTTTCTTCATCCAGTTCAGATATATCAAAGTCTGGATATAGCTTTTCACAGCAAGCAGGACAGATGCCATGGGAAAAAACAATATCCACAAAAAAATCTTCCATTTGAACCCAGGCGTTCTTTTTATCCCGGACACTTTTACAATTTGCACAGATGGCCAGCATATCCTTGGTGTTGTTGCCCCGGGTTTTTAAAAATTTCTGGTATTGTTTCCTGAGTTCAATAATTTTTGTGATGTCTCTCACAACGGCTATGGCGCCATTGTACTGGTTTTTATCATCTAACAGTGGACTGCAGGCAAGTTCTACATGGACAATGTTTTTTTCTTTGTCAAGCATTTGAATTTCATACCGGCCGGTCTGGCCATCTTTGCGGGATTTTGTCTGCTGTTCTATAATCCGAAAGCTGTCCTGGGTGGAAAGGGCCTTTAAATTCATGTTGCTTAAGATTTGTGAAGAATATCCCAACATATTGCAGAAGGCCTGGTTGGTGAAGGTCAGGTTCTCCAGGGAATCTACTGTGAAAACACCCTCTGCAATCTGTTCGGTGATGGTGCGGTAGCGGGCTTCGCTTTTCTCAAGTTGTTTTCTGTATAGTCTATTTTCTTCAACCAGGTGTTTGTTCTCAAGGGCTTTTCGAATAACATGGTGAATCATTTCCAGATCTTTAATGGGTTTGGTGATATAGTCCTTGGCACCCATGCGAAGTGCGTTGATGATATCCTCTTTTTTACCGACCCCGGAAATGACCACCATGGGAGTATCCGGGCTGTGTCCGTGGATCGTATTCATCACCTCAATGCCGTCTTTCCGGGGCATCCTTAAATCGGTGATGACAATATCCACCCGTTCCCTGGAAAAAATTTCCAGCCCTTCCTCACCATTTTCAGCTGTCAATGTACGATATCCTTGATCCTGGAAAAAGCATGAGAGGCTTTCCCGGATGGAGATTTCATCATCTATTATCAGAATGGTTTCTTGTCTCATGGCGATTTCTTTAAACGATATAGATTTCAGGGTGATGGTGATATGGCTGAACTATATCAAACCTGTCATAAAAGTCAAAGCGCTTTAATCAATTGTTTCATATCCCTGACGGCTTGGTCAATACCCGTAAGAACTGCTCTTCCGATGATGCTGTGCCCGATACTGAATTCCCTGATTTCTTTAAGACCTGCAAATGCCTTGATGGTATTGTAGCAGATACCATGCCCGGCGTTTACTCCTAAGTTTAATTTGCTCCCTATTTTTGCGGCATCTATGATCCTGATAAGTTCTTTTTGTTTTTGTTCCTCAGTGGTTGCATCACAAAAAGCCCCCGTATGAATCTCGATCATGTCTGCATCAATTTTATGGGCAACCTTGATCTGATCCAGATCCGGGTCAATGAAAATACATACCTTGATGTGGGCATTTTTGAGAGTGCTGGTAGCTTCCCTGATGGCATCCTGGTGGGTGATTAAATCAAGGCCCCCCTCGGTGGTCAGTTCTTCCCTTTTTTCAGGAACAAGGGTGACACAGTCTGGTTTTATATCCAGAGCCAACCCCAGCATTTCGCTGGTGGCTGCCATCTCCAATATTAACCGGGACTGGACCACCTGGCGCAATAATCGAACATCTCTTACCTGTATATGGCGGCGATCCTCTCTTAAATGGACCACAATTGCATCGGCACCGGCTGTCTCGGCTGCAAGAGCTGCTGCCACGGGATCTGGATAGTCTATTCCCCTGGCTTGTCTCAGGGTGGCCACATGGTCTACGTTAACGGCAAGTTCTGCCATTGGCTTTTCCTCCGTCGATTAAAATGCGGTTAAATGGGTGTTTTTTTCAATGATACGAAGCAATTCAAGGCTTTTGTCTTCCATGGCGGCGGCATCCTTATCACTTGTTTCATGATCAAATCCAAGCAAATGGAGAATCCCATGAATCAGAAGTTGGGAGAGTCTTTCTTCAAGGGAAATTTTTGCGTCCACAGCTTCCTTTTCTGCTGTAGTAAGCGAGATAACCACATCCCCCAGAAGTCCAGGGGTAATATTTGAAAATTCTCCTTCCTGCATGGGAAATGCCAGAACATTAGTTGGTTTGTCAATCCCCCGATAGGTTTTGTTTAACTGTTCTATCCCCTTATCATCCATGATGACAATAGATATTTCGTGGGCATTACAGCCCAAGGCGTTTAAGATCTGTTCGGTCTTTTGCTGGACTAGGGGCGTTGGGATTATCGCTTTTTGCTGATTGTCTATCAGTATCTTTTGCTGTTCCATTTTTTTCTTTTTTCTTTTCCTGTGTTTTGTCCGGATATTCGATACGGCTGTGGTAAATACTGGTCAGAATATTGTTAAAGCTTTTGGCAATTTGGTGCAGATCCTTGAGAGTAAGTTCACACTCTTCAAGTTGTCCATCTGCAAATATATCATTGATCAATTCTTTTACCCTGCCCTGTATTCTGGACGGGGTGGGGCGTTCAAGGGCTCTTACCGCGGCTTCAACCACGTCGGCCAGCATCACGATTCCGGCTTCCCGGGTCTGGGGTTTGGGGCCTGGGTATCTAAAATCTGCTTGATTGATGTTTTCTTTGCCGCTGTTTAGACTTTTATTGTAAAAATATTTGATTAAAGAGGTTCCGTGGTGCTGGATAATCCCTTCAATGATTTCATTGCCCAGCTTGTGTTTTTTGGCCAGTTCTACTCCTTTTTTAACATGCTGGATCAGGATCAGTGCCGACATGGACGGGGATAGTTTGTCATGCCGGTTTTTGCCATCTGCCTGGTTTTCAATGAAATACAAGGTTTTGTCCAGCTTTCCAATATCGTGGTAATATCCCATTACCTTGGCCTGGAGACTATTGGCAGAAGCGGCGGATGCAGCAGCTTCTGCCAGGGTGGCCACAATTACAGAGTGATTGTAGGTTCCCGGCGCTTCTATCATCAGTTTTTTGATCAAGGGCTGGTCCAGGTTGGAAAATTCCAATAGTTTTGCCGGGGTGGTATAATTAAAAATAATTTCGATCAAGGGGGCAAAGCCGATGGTCAGAGTGGCAGCAAAAAGTCCGCCGCAGAAGGCAAAAATTACTTCCTTTGCCAGGAACATGGGATCCGGTTGGGTAAGGGTGTAAAATCCTAATGCAATGGCGATAGTGGAATTAAAAATCGCAAGTTTAAAGCCTGCAATGATGAAGTTTTTGCGTTCCTGTCGTTCGTTGATCCAATAGGCAGCGGTGATACTGCTGAGAAAAAAGAAAATAAACACCTGAAAACTGCCGCCGAATGCCAGACTGGCCAGCACGGAAAGGACAATGGTAAAAAAAATGGCAATATCAAATCCCAAAAACAGGCAGGTGATCATGGCCGCCGCCTGGATGGGAACCAGCATATAAAAGGAAGAGGCTGCAATTTCCCATGCCATTTCCGGATGGGATGACTGGGCAATATAAATGACAATTTTAACAAAAATCAGGAAGAGGATTAGGCCCAATGCCAGAAAGATCATATGGGTGTTATGATCCGTTTTCAGCCGTTTGTGATCCTTCAAGAAAAGAAAGTAGACCACAAGGATTAAAAGGCAGGTGATCATGGCCGTCCCGGTGCCGGACATGTAAATATCTTTTTCCACAACCTGCTCTTTTAAAGCGGTCAATTTGATCAGCTTGATTTTATCCACCCGCTCCCCTTCCCTGAGAATCATCTCGCCAGCTTTTATCTGGAAAAGTATGGGCATGATTTTGGCCTGGGCGTCCTGAATTCGTTTTTTCGTTTCACTCTTATTTAGGGTGATATTTGGTTGAACCAACTGCTGGCAGATGTTCACAATGAGATTGGCCAGTCCATGGTTGAGTTTCTTGAGCAGGGGTTGGCCCTCTATCCTGACCATGGCCTTGGCCTGGACCGGGCCATAAATGACTTTCAGGTTATTTAACGTACGCTCTTCATTTGATTTGATGGTTCTAAGGTTTATCCCTTTGACCTCTTCTTCAAGGAGAATCTCTTTGTTGGCAACCACCCCAACGGATAGAATCTTATTTACAATGGTTTGTATGATGGTGGTGATATCTGTGGAAAATTGGAATTTATAAAGAATTGCATAGGCCTCGTTACTGACGTCAATGCCCAGTTTCTTTTCAAACTCAGGTTTTATGGTCATGGCCATGGCAAATGTAGGGTCTGGCGAACTGGAATCGGCTTTTTTGAATAATTGCCGGGCAAATTCCATGGATTTTTCAACACGAACGGAAATGTCTGTTAACAGGCTATCGTCAAAATCATAAACGGTTTTTATCACATCTTTGACCTGGCTTTTTCTTGCCTTGGTCACGTCTTTGTCTTCAATGAAGAAATTTTTAGGCGCCTTGATATCTCTTTGGGCCACATCTCCTATTTTATAGGCGTAAAAAACCTTTTTTTGATCTGGTGCCTGTAAAAAAGTGAAGGATGCCGTAAGGAAAATGAGCATGAACCACAACAGGTGTGGGGTGGATAACAGATATGTTTTGGTCTGTTCAAGCCAGTTGTTAGTTTTTGTTTTTTTCATAAGCATCTATGATGTTTGAAACAAGGGGATGTCTTACCACATCCGCCTTGGTAAAGGTAACAAACTCAATCCCCTTTATTCGGGTGAGAATCTTTTTTGCTTCGACTAGACCGGACTTTTTTCCGGTTGCCAGATCAATCTGGGTAATGTCGCCTGTGACAATGGCTTTGGAACCATATCCAAGCCGGGTTAAAAACATTTTCATCTGTTCTGCGGTCGTGTTTTGTGCCTCATCTAAAATGATGAATGCATTGTTCAGAGTTCTTCCCCTCATAAATGCAAGGGGGGCTATTTCGATGGTTTCCTGCTCAATATACGCCCTGACTTTCTCAAAATCAAGCATATCATACAAGGCATCATACAAGGGACGAAGGTAGGGGTTGATCTTTTCAGCCAGGTCCCCGGGAAGAAATCCAAGGGCCTCACCCGCCTCAACCGCGGGCCGGGTCAGAATGATTTTTTTTACATCTCCCCTTGAAAGAGCAGCAACGGCCATGGCCATTGCAAGATAGGTCTTTCCGGTCCCGGCCGGGCCGATTGAAAATAATATATCATTTTCTTTGGCGGCATTGGTATAGGTATGCTGGGTAATATTTCTGGGGGAAATCGCTCTGTTTTTGGCGGTAACAAAAATGGTATTTAAAAAGATCTTTTTTATGGGTGCGTTCTTATCTAATTTTATGGTGTTGATGGCAGCATCAAGATCCGGCGGTGTCAGGTTGAATTTTTCCTTCAAAAGGTCGTATAATTGGTGGATCAATATTTCTGCCACATCCACATCTTGTGCATCCCCGGAAAGGGAAATGGCATTGCCCCTGGAATTAATGGTAATGTTAAATGCTCTGGAAATTTTTTCAAGATGGGTGTTGTGGTATCCAAAGAGCTTTTTGGTCAGCTCAATGTTTTGAAATTCAATATTTTTCATGGAGCCTAGGGTGCATTTTATTTGTCTAAAGGTCAATAAAAATCTTGACTAGAAAACCGGTAAATTGGTATCTGTGTACTCTTTGCATGACTTTTATATTAAGATCCCATAAGGAGTAAAATGAACGGTTTTGATGTGCTTGTCCTGGTGATTGTTTCATTCTGTCTGATCCGGGGGTATTTTAAGGGATTGATCCGGGAAGTATCCGGTGTTATCGGTGTTATTGTTGGTTTCTATGGCGCGAATACCTATTATCAAAAATTAACGCCCTATCTTGAGACGTTAATTGAAACACCCGGTGCCAGAAGTCTGATTTGTTTTTTTGTTTTGTTCTGCGGTATTTTAATCTCCATCAGCCTGATGGCCGGTTTGATCCGTAAATTTTTAAGCCTTGTCTTTCTGGGATGGGTGGATCGGTTTTTTGGACTGGTGTTTGGAGCCGCCAAGGGGGTATTGATCGTCTCTGTTCTGTTCATCATGATGATGACATTTATCCCGGAGGAGACGCAGTTTTTGTCTGGCTCAAAATCAGCACCCCATGTAGAAAATATTTCAAATGGAATGATGCTCTTTTTTTCTAACAATATGAAAAGCGATTTTTTTAAACATTTGGAAGGAATTAAAACAAATTGGAAACAATAGTGCCGCTTTTGGAAATTATTCGCAGACTTAGGGGAAAAAACGGATGTGCCTGGGACCGGAAACAAACCCCCCTGACCCTGTGGAAATGTATGGCAGAAGAATTGTATGAGCTTGAAGAGGCCATTGTCAAAGATGATACGGATAATATCTGTGAAGAACTGGGCGATGTTTTGTTTCAGATTCTGTTTTTAATTGAGATTCTAACTGAGAATAACCGATTTGAGTTTTTCCATGTGATTGATGGGATTGCAAAAAAAATGATCCGGCGTCACCCCCATGTTTATGATACCGCCGTTGTGGAGACAGAGGAAGAATTAAACCGGCAATGGGAGAAAATTAAGAGAATAGAGAAAGAAACAGCCAGAAAAAAAGAGGGTAGAACAGCAGATACAAGCCTTGCGCAAAATGGAAATTCAAAGGGAATTCCATCGGCTATGGATTCGGTGCCCAAAGGGATGCCGGGATTGCTCAGGGCGTTAAAAGTATCCAAATCTGCGGTTAAAGAAGGGTTTGACTGGGAGAATATCCACCAGGTGTTGGACAAGGTAAAGGAAGAAATCCAGGAGTTTGAAACCGCATTGGAAAAAGAAAGCCCGGATGCGGCCATGATGGAATTTGGCGACATCCTGTTTTCCCTGGTCAATGTGGCAAGATTCTCAGGTTTCCACCCGGAAACCGCACTTTCAAGTGCTACCGCAAAATTCGAAGGACGGTTCAGATTAATGGAAGAAGCGCTTCTCCTGGAAAAAATAGACCTTAAAAAATTGTCTTCAGAAGAAAAAGAGCGGCATTGGCAACGGGCAAAAAAGCACTATGACAAGTAATCGCCCCTTTGGAAACGAACATATTCGCTTCGGGCAGCGATCACTGTCTGGGTTGCAATATTTTTGAGCTCTTGATTTCCGCTGCCAAGGGACATGGATTCCTTGAGCAGACTGTCCGCATTCTGGTTTATTTTTTCCAAAACAGGCGCGATGTTTTTCAGTGATACCCCCGGATTTTCAAGCTTACTTGAATAGTCATCCAGCAATCCTAAAAGCATATCCGTTTTTCCAGACACGATGGAAGACTGATCCTGCACCTTAAGGCCGATTGATGGAATTTCCCCTAAAGCAGTTGCCATTGTAATCCCCATCCCAGAAGAATCAGTTCCATTTGTTTGCTCTGCCTGACCCGTTTGATCAAGGGCCTGGGTCAGGGCATTTTCGAAAACACCCGTTTTTTCCGTCTTCGGTGCGCCGCCACTTGTCCCACCCAAAGCTTGTGTCAGCTCATTTATTTGATTTATATTGACCATGCGGGTCTCCTTATCTGTTGGTATTCCTTATGTTAGGATTAAGAAAGCAATAGGCGTGCCAGGTTTGGACCGCTGGTTTGTTTTTGGGAAAAAGGCTTATATTTCAGTTGGTTTGGGGGAACGTCTGGAGCGATGGCGCGTGGCGTTATTCTTGAAAGAGATGAACCGGGAAAAAAATTCTCTTTTATCCCAGTTCATTCATGAGGGAACCGGTCATTTTTTCCGCAATCTGTTCTGCATTAATGTTATATTGATTGGTCTGGACCTGCTGTTTTAAATCTGCCACCAGTGTTGCTCTCTCTGTGGGTTGCGTATCCATTGCTTTGGAAATTTTTTGGAGATCCCTTGTTTTTTTGGAAATATTTATGCTGTCGCTTGCCGTTTCATCGGCCGGTTTTTCCAGCTTAGGAGGGGTGTTGGCA
>JAFLJU010000597.1 GCA_022712835.1 Desulfobacteraceae bacterium | reverse complement strand
GCCAGAGCATTTCGATGAGCACCTCCCTTTGAATAAATCCTTGGGCTCTGTTGGCAGCAAGGTATTTTAAAATCATCAGGGCTTTAGCGCTTTTCCATTTGGATAAGGGAATCTCAGTTTCTCCTATCGCCACTTTAAATTGCCCCAGTAATTTTATTGTAAGTTCCGGCGGGTCCTTGGCCATATCCTTTTCAAACAGCCTTTCCAGATAGGCCTTAAATTTTTTTTCCAGTATTCCCGTTTTGGGTAAAGAGGTTTTTAAAAGGGCAAGTAAAAAATCTTTCTCTTTTTTTACAAATCGTTCATAGGCAAAGCTTTCAGATAAGTTCAGGGCACAAGACAGGTGGTGGATTGCCTGGCCAGGTTTTTCTGATTCAAAATAGGACTTTGAGGTTAAAAGATGATTGTTAAACAGATGAAAGCCTGTGTCCTTAAGTTTTAATCTAGCACCTTCAAGAAATTCAAAGGCCTGTGAGTATTTTTCTTCAATCATTAGAAGATTGGCCTTGCAGTTCCCAAGGATGCCTTCGGTCAATGGCAGGCCATACCCATCTATGATCTCAATGGCACGGTCTATTATCTGCCTTGCGGATGTAAATTTCCCCTGGGCAAGGTAAACATGGTGAAGACATTCCCAGGCATTGGCCATCCCCCATCGATTGCCCGGATCTTCATAAAAGGTAATGCTGTTATCAATGTGCTCAATGGCCTTGTCAAATTGTTCAAGGCCCAGGCAGTTCTGGGCCCAGGCAAGATAAATCCATCCTTTTCGGCTGTCTGAAAGAGATATCTTTTCACAGATATCGATCCCTTTTTGGGCAAATTCAATCCCTTTTTCAAATGTTCCCAAATAGAAACTGGTGGCGCTAAGCTGATAATACGCAAGGGGCAGGCAGGGCTCAACATTGAGATCAATTGCTGATTTAAGCAATTTGTGGTTCACTTTTTGGGATCGCTCAAACTCTCCTTTGATATAAAGTGTATAGGAATATGAGGTGTTGATCAGGGCCGTGGATACCTTTCGGTCAAAATCGGAGAAAGTTTCAATTTCTTCCCAGACACTCTTGTAATAGTGAGCTGCTGTTTCAAATTCCCCCAATACTGAGGATAAAAATGTCAGAAAGGTCATGGCAACGATATAGGTTGTGGATGAGCGTTCCACATCATCGATCACCTGTTCCATCAAGAGCTTGGCCTCTTTAACATATCCTGTAAAATAATATTGAGACCCAAGTTCAATAAGGCATTTGACCATGTTCTCTTTGGATTTTTGCCGTTTAAACATAAGGTGTGCCCGGATCAGCAGTTTCACCGCCTGTCTTGGGTTGCCATAATAGGTAAAAAGTTTGGCCTTTGTCAGCAGCAGTTGCGGATTCGCTTCAATGATGGGGTTGGGAATTTTTTTAAGACACTGGCTTAAAAAATTAATTTTACCTTCCACTAAAAATTTCATTTCATGGGTTTCAACGAGGCGTATGGCATCATCAAAGGCATGGCCTTCAATAAAATGGTGCAATGCCTGGAAGACATCTGTTTTTTCTGTCTCGTGTGCAATCCTGCAATGAAAAATATGAATATCCGCTTTGGAAAATGTTTCTTCAAGCTGGGCAATTAAAAAATCCCTGAACAAATGATGCAAATAGAAAATATTTCCGGATTCATCCACCGGAAAAATCATCAGATGATCTTCAATCATCTTTTTTAAAATCCTGCCAGCATTGTCCACATCAAATATTTTGCAACATTGCCGGGTGTCTATCTCCGGTAACAGAGCGGCTTTCATCATGAACTCTTTTACATGATCTGGCTGGGCGTCAAAAACCGTCTCTTTCAGATAGGAAAAGATATAGTCGGGTGTCTGTTTAAACAATTCCAGACTGCGGCAAATCGCATCTGGTGTTTTTTTGTTAAAAGCCACTCGCAAAAGGATCAGGCTTGCAGCCCACCCCCCGGTGCTTGAATGTATGTCTTTAATATGGGCATCGGTTAACATGAGTGCATCGGGGAAAAAATATTTGATTTCGCCAGCGGTAAAAGACAAATCATTTTCGCTGATTTCAATGAGTTGTCCACTTGCCCGAAGCACGGATACTCTTAAATTCAAGTTTTTCCGGCCAATGATAACCAGATGAATATGGGCAGGCAATCGGTCAAGAATAAATTCAATGGCACCATTGATCTGCCCACTGCCCTGGACCAGGTGATAATCATCCAGAACAAGAACGGTTTGCTGTGTCACCGTTTTTTCAACAAAGGCCAACCATTCTATCAGGGTGTCCGTCTGTTTTTTCACCCCCGATTTTGGAATCGAGTGTTCACTTTTAGCGCGATCACAGAAATGCTGTTGAATTGCAGAATAAAGATAAGAGATAAATACCAAAAAGTCGGTATCCTGCTCATCAAGCCGATACCATACACAAATAATATCCAGGGCAACCAATGCATCCATAACCAGAGTGGTTTTCCCATATCCTGCCCCGGCGGTCACCGCAATGAGTTTTTTTTGACAAATATCCGCAAAGTGTCGGCTCAGCCGTTCCCGGTGAAGAACTTGATACCGCTTTGGTATCTGAAGCTTCGAATGCAATACGTCCATGATCTTTTATCCTAATTCTACCACAATTGCTATTAACCAAGGATTTATATAAAACTCCGATCATGCCGGTTATAGAAAAATATGAAAGTGTTTTCAAGGTAATATCAAAAATCGGGTAAAGATTGATCAACGCCTTTCATCTAAAGTGAATCCCATGGAACACCAATGTAATATTTATGGAGACATGGTTATCTTCATCGTCCTTGCCTTTATCAATATTATTCTGAGCCTGGGCCTTAAAGAGTCAAAAATAATCCTGGCATCCTGACAAACAGATGTAAAACAAATGTAATGATACGGTTTTTTCTGTATTTTGCGATCATAAAACATGATAATTCTGTGTTTATAAAATACCGAATATAACTATTCTTTATGACCGCACCACCAGCAATATACGCAAGAGTGGGCCTGACAAAGGAGATAACATGGGTGTTCGAATACAGGAATCATTTAATTTTTATTCCCACCTAGCAGGGGGAATTGCAGCCCTTGTGGGAACCATCTATCTGGCAAAGATGGCAAGCCATTCTGCCTCCATGCTGATTACTGCCATTATTTACGGACTCTGCTGTGTCTTCCTTTTTTCTGCCAGCTCCCTTTACCATCGATTTAAAAAAGAAGAAAACGAGCTTTCCTTCTGGCGGAAAATGGATCGGCTGGCCATCTTTTTTATGATAGCCGGGACCTGCACCCCCATTTATTACTTTTGCCTGGAAGGAAATTGGCGCTGGACCATGATCGGAATCCAGTGGGGGTTGGTGGGATTTGGGGTCATCTCCCAATTATTTTTTCCAAGGGCACCCAGAACCCTGTATGTGCTGATATATATTATCATGGGCTGGTCCGTCCTGATTCCCATTAAACCGATGCTGGCAAACATGTCCCTGTCCCTGGAGGTGTTATTGTTTACCGGGGGGGCGGCTTTTACTTTGGGGGGTATTATTTATGCCATTAAAAGGCCCCGGCTGATCCCGGGAGTATTCAGTTTTCATGAGTTGTTTCATGTTTTGATTCTCATCGGCGGTGCCCTCCACTATGCCATGATTTATCGACTCTACTTTGAATTGGTTACCTATGCTTAAGGTTCTTTAGAACCCCTTGGATATACCGCTTAAATGAATCCATCTGCCCCGGAAAAAAAAGAAAACCCGGCATCCACGGACTTTCTTGAAAACCAACTGATTGAAAACCAACTGGTTGAAAACCAACTGAACCTCTTCAAAAAGGAATATCAAAAATATTTTTTAGAGGGGGAAACAAAACCGGAACACATCGGAAAGCCCTTTTTATTACGCAACCCCACATCAAAAACAGGGGTTCTTCTGGTCCACGGATTAATGGCGGCCCCCGAAGAAGTTCGTGAATTAGGCGATTTTTTATATTCAAAAGGATATACGGTATATGCACCAAGGCTGGCAGGACACGGCACCTCGGCCATTGATCTTTCGAGCAAAAAGTATCCGGACTGGATCCGGTCCGTGGATCACGGGATTGATATTTTAAAAACCTGTTGCCATAAAATCGTAATCGGCGGATTTTCAACCGGTGCAGGACTCGCCCTTTACCAAGCCATCCAAAAACCCGATACCTTTGACGGGGTCATCTCCATCTCTGCCCCTCTTAAATTTAAAGGCATTTCCACAAATTTTGTTGAACTTATCCATGGATGGAATCGTTTGGTCACCCAATTGGGCATGGGTCAATTGGCAAAGGTATATGCAAAAAATCATCCAGACAACCCCCAGATCAATTACCATCGCTGCCCAATCCAGGGTATTGTGGAAGTCAAAGCCCTCATGAAGCAAGTAAGCAAATCCCTTTCTTCCCTTAAAATTCCCACCTTAATTATCCAGGGTAAAAATGACCCCAAGGTGGATGGGCAAAGCGGCCAAAAACTGTTCCAAAAAATCAATCATCCCCACAGCTTTTATAAAGAAATTGACTTTCATCTCCACGGGATTATCCGGGGCCCCATTGCCCGGGAAGTGTTTGAAACGGTTGAAACTTTTCTTGTCACCCGTTATCCCACTTGATCCGACCAGTCAGTTTTTTTAATTGACAGAGGGCTACCCGTAAAATATAATTGCCCTAGCAGATAAGTAGACCATCACACGCGATTTTAACCTTTTAAATAAAGCAAAATAAAAAACCCACCCGATCATGAAAAAAGAATTAAAAAACGACCAGATCATCCAGGCTGCCAGCACTATTTTCTCCCGAAAAGGGTTTCACCAAGCAAAAATGGATGAGATTGCTGTCCTGGCAAAGGTGGCCAAAGGCACCCTGTATTATAACTTTTCCAGTAAATCAGAACTCTTCTCGGCCACTGTCACCCAGGGCCTTAACCAGATGATGACCCAGATCAAAGCGGAGCTTGAATCAGACCTCCCTTTTATGGATCATCTGAAAGGACTTATTTCCAGCATTGTCCGCCTGTATATCTCCCACTCTGAAGTCAGCCGGATTTATGCCAATGAAATGTCCAGCGGAATTGATGACAAGGTGTTGGTAAAAATCAAAGGGGTTCGCCAAGAATTCATTCACTTCATTGAGCAGATCCTTAAGACAGGAGAAGAAAAAGGGTATCTTCGCCCCCTGCCCCACCATCTGTCTGCCCTGGCTGCGGTGGGCATGATCGATACCCTTTG
>JAFLJU010000333.1 GCA_022712835.1 Desulfobacteraceae bacterium | reverse complement strand
CATAGGTGGCCCCGATCTGGCTTTCATCGGTTCGGTCATCCTCCCACAACCCGTCCGTGGGGGGGGCGGTTAAAATATCCTGGCTGATACCCAGGTAGTGGCCAATGTCATAAACTTCAGATTTCATCAGGTCTGCAATGGGGGAAAGATCTACCCCCCCGTCACCGTATTTGGTATAGAACCCCACCCCAAAATCCTCCACCTTATTGCCGGTGCCAGCCACCAGCAGCCTGTGGTGGGAAGCCATGGCATAGAGGGTTGTCATCCGGAGGCGGGAACGGGTGTTGGCCATGGTCAGGTCGTCCTGGATTTCCTTGGGGAAATGGGTCTGGATCTGCTCAAAGATCGGGGTTAATTCCACATGGATGCCGGTGACATTGTCATGGGTTTTTTGCAGCCACTCAATATGGTTAGAAGATCTGGATACCTGATTTTTTGCCTGGTAAATGGGCATGTTGAGAGCCAGCACTTTTTTCCCGGTTCTCGCACACAGGGTTGAGGTCACTGCAGAATCGATGCCGCCGGATACCCCGAGGGTGAATCCGTTTAAACCGGATTTTTCCACATAGCTTGTAAGCCAGTTGACAATATATTCCACCACATCAGGCGTTTTCATGGGTATGTCCTTTAAGGATTGGGGTTAAGCTTTTATCATTAATACCGTGCTGGCGCGCATATTCGTATAGGATAATGGAGGCGGCCACACTGACATTTAGGCTTTGGGATTTGCCATACTGGGGAATGGTCAGGCGCTTTATTTTGGGGAACAGGTCCGGCTCAAAACTGATTCCAAACCCTTCATGCCCAAAGATAAAGGCGCTTTTCCTGGGCAGAGGGGTATTCATTATTGACGAGCCTTTTCCGGGTTCCAGAATATAGGGAGTATATCCCTTGTTAACGATGTCTGTGTAACAGGTGAAAAATTTATTGTGAAAAAGAGTTGGAACCCATTTAAAGGCCCCCATACCCGGTGCCGGGTCGAAAAAATCAATGCCCACCAAATGGATTTCCCGGCAGCCAAAAGCTTCTGAACTTCTGAATATTTTGCCGATATTAAAGGTGGGTTTGAGGTTGTCCAATATAATGATGCAGTCGTGGATGCCGGGTTGTGCCAGGTAATTTTTGTTTCGCTGCCGCCGGAATCGTGTTTTGGCCATCTCCCGTTCGGATTTCATCATCTCTCTGATTTTATGGGGTCCCATTTTTCCCTTCCATCCATAAGTTTTATCCCCCTGGCCGGTCAAGACGAGCTGGGATTCAAATATTAACAGTTGATATACACGGTTGCATCCAAAATTGCAAAAAAATGAAGACCATTTGGTTTGCCTTGTACACCAAATTCCTGTATTCACAACTTATGAGTACACACCGTAAGAAAAGGAGTATAAAATGAAGGTCATCATTGATTTATGCGTGGTTCCCCTGGGAGTGGGGCTTTCTGTTTCCAAATATGTGGTTGCCTGCCAGAAAATTATTGAAGGGGCCGGGCTGAAATCTCAACTACATGCCTATGGCACCAATATTGAGGGGGAGTGGGATGCGGTGTTTGATGCGGTAAAACAATGCCATGAAAGGGTCCATGAAATGGGTGCCCCCAGAATTACCACCACCATCAAGGTTGGGACCCGCACCGACCGGGACCAGACCATGGCCGACAAGGTGTCCAGTGTAGAGGATAAATTATAGGTCCTTAACTCCTGATTTATTGAATGGTCCCGGGGGCTTCTTTCCCACAGACTTAGCGATTCAGGCCGGGTCTGTTGGCACTCTTAACACAGCCATGGTCAGTCGGGAAATGCAGATCAGTTCCTTTTTTTCGTTTTCAATGGAAATATCCCATACCTGGGTGGTTCTGCCCAGGTGGATGGGTTTTGCCGTACCGGTTACTAATCCTTTGGACACGCTTTTCAAATGATTGGCCTTGACCTCAAGCCCTACACTGTAGTGGGCATCGTCAAGGGTCATATAGGAAGCTGAACTGCCCAGGGTCTCGGCCAGAACCACCGAGGCACCGCCGTGGAGAATTCCCATGGGCTGCATCGTTGTTCGATCCACCGGCATGGTGGCACTTAAAAAGTCCTCTCCCTTTTCCAGAAATTCGATGTCCAGATGGCCCACAATTGATTCTTTTCTAAACTGGTTCATGTCCGCTATTATAAATTCTTTTTTCCAGATGCTTGTCATTTTGCTTCTTCTTTCTGGTTTTGCTTCATAATCGTGAGTATGTGGTCAATTTTTTCCTGGGCTGTTGATGCTTCGAGGCTGCATCCGCCAGCACCGGCATGACCGCCGCCACCAAATTGGGCCAGAAGATTGCCTATGTTTACCTGGCAGCCCTGGTTGAAAATACTGCGTCCGATACTGAGCAGAACCTGTGCCTTGTCCGGTCCCAGGTATCGGATCTTTGCACTGGCAATGGTTTCCGGAAACAGGGAATAGGTTAAAAACCGATTGCCCGATGGCGGGGTGTCAAGGGGTCTGAAATCGGTGACGGATATTTTTTCTTCAATGGTGGTGTGACGGGTTAAAAACTCACCGAATTGGGCATTTTCCTGGATAACCGCATCACAGCGATTTCTTACCTCGGAATCGGCAAGCACTTCTTCAATGGTCAGCCGGCCCAGCATGTCGACCAATTTGTTCCAATAGTCCGGGTCACCGTCCCCTCTGTTTTGGATGGTCATGGACAAGAGCAGGTAGGGGGATTTTTCCGGGAATTGGACCTGGTCTTTTGTCAGGTCGGCGGAATCGATCATATCGGTTTGCTGAATCAGTTCATCAAATCGGCCGCTAAATTTGCCCTGTTTTTTATAGTGGTGAAAGATAACACCGGCAGCAGACGGGGCAATACCAAAAGCGCCTTTTACCGTGATGCTAGGCTTGTTTGAAACATGGTGGTCAAACCATAGGGAACAATTGGGGTCAAAGGGGAGGTTGGCGATGATATCCCCTTCTTGGATGATGGCTTTTTTGCTCTGGATATCACTGGGTTCAACCCAGTGGATATCAGCGGTTATATTTTCAGCTTCATGGAGAAGAACGGCGCAGACAATGCCGTCAAAATCCGGTCGTGTAACGATTCTCATATATTACCCTTTTTAGTGGATGGGGGGTTGATATAAACTTTTTTGATAAAAAGCATGATTTTTTTGTATTATTATAGCTTTTTTTTGAAAAAAGAGAACCCCTATTCTTATACGGTTGTCTGTCAAAAATGATTTAGATGGATTAAAGCGGGTCTGCTTGGGAGTTAACGAAGTTTTAAGAAATTGTCTTGACCCAGTCCGGTTGTTTATGGTTTATTTGGGCTAACTTATCGTTCCATGCTTTCCATCTTCTATCTTCTATCTTTGGTTTATTCGGACAAGTGAGGTGCAATGAAAAAGTTGAATTTGGGTTCCATTGAGAAAAAGTTTTTTAAGAGGGGAAACCCATTGAAAAAACTGCTTTCCATCTCCCTTGATTTGCTGGATGCCAAGCAGAGCGGAATCCTATACGGCACCAATGAAACCAAAATCAGGTTTCTGCCCACTAGTCTGTGGGACCGTGGGGTCATGGATAAATTGAACGGGAAGGGGGCTAGTGGTTTTGTTTTACGGCTTTTGGGGGTCTACATTGTTACCATTCGGAAACTGAGCCCCGTCCTTTTCTATAAAAGAACACTACAAGATGAGCGCCAGGATAACGACGGCATCATTTCCTATGTATTGAGAAACTCTGCAGATTATTATAAAAAAGGGATCAACATTATTATCTGTCCGGATACGAACCAGTTTATCCATGAAACAGATGATGTGGATGGATATAACTACATTCCATTTTTTATTTATGACGGAGTCAAGATTCACCAACCTGAAAATGGGATTAAGGTGGATACCCGGATCATAAAGCATTTCAAATCAAGTAATTCCATTTATATTATTTTGCCGGATTACGGTATTCTGGTTCTCAATACAGCCGATACGGGGCTGCTTGAAGTTCGCGACAACACCTTTGTAAGGGAAGATGCCTTGAGGGAACGCCTTGACCTTTTAATCAAACTGGTTGAAACCTGTTCCCTTGACTATTTGGGGCAGCTAAAGGGCAAGAAAGGGGCAGAGCTTCTCCGGCGCAAAGAGGTCCATCTTCGCAAGGCCTATCTGGATCTGGCTGAAAAAGAGAAAAATTACAGAGATCTTTATGAAAATGCCCCCATCGCATATCTTTCCATGGACCGCCATGGGAATATTTTCAGATGCAATCAGGAAGCCTGTTTTTTATCGGGATACGATAAAAACGAGCTGATCGGGAGAAATGTCCAGGGACTGTTTGCCAATAAACAAAACCCTGAGCGCAATTTTGAAGTAATCTGGCAGACCCTTGAAAAAAAGGGAGGGGTAAAAGACATGGAGCTTGATATCATCCTGAAAAACAAGGATCTTATCTGGGTCAGCCTTTCCATTGATGTCATAAAAGAGAAAGAGAATGACATCCTAGAAATTCGTGTCATGGCAATGGATATTTCCCGGCGGAAGACCCTGGAAAAACAATTGTTCCATGCCCAGAAAATGGAAGCCATCGGGACCCTGGCCCGGGGGATTGCCCATGATTTTAATAATGTATTGTCCCCCATATCCGGGTATGCCCAGATGCTGTTGATGGATGCCCCGAATAAGGGGGCCGAAAAAGAACCCATCGGCATTATCCTGGAATGTGCCAGGCACGCCAAGGAGTTGGTTAACCAGATTCTGACCTTCAGCCGTCAGAAGGAACATCAGCAGGTTCTTGTGAAAGCCGGCACTGTCGTGACCGAATCCCTGGGTCTTGTCAAAAATTTTCTGCCCGCAAGCATCAAGGTCACAACCACCATTAATAAGGGCTGCGGGTATATTATGGCAGACCCCATTCAGATCAACCAGTTGATTATGAATCTTGTGACAAATGCCTATCATGCCATGGAAAAAAATGGGGGATGTATGGACGTCTCCCTGACCCGGGTCAGGATTCATCCGTTAACCCAGGGAAAAGAGGAGATAAAACCAGGGTCCTATGTTTGTCTGTCCGTTGCCGATAGCGGTTACGGTATTGACACTAAGATTATTCCCAATATATTTGAACCCTATTTTTCCACCAAAGAGGAGGGAAAGGGGTCTGGTATCGGACTGTCTGTTGTCCATGGAATTGTTGAAAGCCATGGGGGGTATGTGCAGGTTGAAAGTAGCAAAGGAGAGGGGACCACTTTTTTTGTCTATTTCCCGGTCTGTCGGAATCGGGGAGATGTCTGGAATCAGACCCCATCGGATCTGACTATTGTGTTGGGGACGGAACAGGTGCTTTTGGTGGATGATGACGAAAAGGTTGGTATCATGCACACTCGAATGCTGGAACGATTGGGGTATGGGGTCACTTGTTTTAATGACAGTCCCGGGGCATTGGCAGCCTATGGAGATCATCCTGAAAAATTTGATATTGTCATCACCGATCTGACCATGCCGGAATTGAGCGGATTTGATCTGGCCAGGAAAATGGTCGAAATAAATCCCAACCTGCCGGTTATCCTTTGTACCGGCCTGGGAGATTCCATTGACAGAGGGAAGGATGAGGCCAATAGTATCAGAGGCTTTTTAAGCAAACCCGTTGAAATCAAGGTTCTGTCAGCAACCCTCAGACACCTGCTGGATGAGGGGGGGATCTGATCTAAATTTGATGGCCTTTTTAGTACATTGGGTTTTAATACATCGTTAAGGCATTCGGGATATCAGGTCACAAAGTAACCGGTTCATTTTTTCCGATGCCTTTTGCGCTGTTTCCACCACCGCTTCAAGGGTGGTTTGCTCCGGGGCATCCGGGTTGTTGATGTTGGTGATCAGGGATAAACCCAGAATTTTCATTCCCGCCTGGACACCGACAATGGCTTCCATGACCGTTGAAAACCCAACCGCATCACCGCCGATCCCTTTTAAAAACCTGGTTTCCGCCGGGGTTTCCAGGCTGGGGCCCAATAATCCGGTGTAGACCCCTTCTCTTAAAAGGGTCTGGGTGTTTGTGGCCGCCGCCCTGACAAGCGTTGCAAGCCCCTTGTCATAAACCTTTGTCATGTCTGGAAATCGGATTCCCCAGGCAGGTTCTTCGGGGCCTATCAATGGATTTTGACCGGTCAGATTGATGTGATCCCGGATGAGCATGATATCTCCTGGTGCAAAATTTAAATTGATGCCGCCGGCGGCATTGCTGAGCATCAGGGTTTTAATTTTTAGTTCCTGCATCAGCCTTATGGGAAAGGTTACCTGTTGTGGGGAATACCCTTCATACAGATGGAATCGACCTTGCATGATCAGTATTGATTTACCGGCAATACGACCGTATAACATCTTGCCCCGGTGGCTTTCAACCGTGGTTCTGGGGAAATTCGGGAGATCCTCGTAGTTCGTTTCCCAGATAACCTCCAGGGAGGATAGCGTCTCTGACAGGCCAGTACCCGTTAAAAAACCGATATCCAATGGGGCGTTGATGTGGGGGGCGATATGGGCAATGGTCTCCAGAACCTGCTGGCGGAATGGTTTCATTTAGGTATCCTCGATCTTTTGGACGGGTTAAACATCTAAAAAAGGCATCTGTTCTGTTTTGTGAAATTAAAAAACAATTATTAACAGACTCAACTCCAACCGTCAATCTGCCAGCAGTTCTCGGTGGGTGAATATGAACATGCGTGAAAAGGCCTTTAGGAAAAATGGTTTCTTAAGCTTTTTCCCTATGATATCTCTTATCCCAGGGTCATGGGGCCTGGGTTTGATGTACCAGAATTAAAGGGGTTTTTAGGGATGACAGACACGGAAAAAGAATCATGTAACCGCTACCGTTTTGCATTTGAATTTGCCCCGGTCGGGATTGTTTGGCACGATAAAGAGGGTAAAATCATAGATGTGAACCCCTATGCCGCAGAAAAATTGGGGTATTCTCCGGCTGAGTTGGCGGGTAATTATTTGTATAAGTTTGTGGTTCTCAACACCCGTGAACAAAAGCCCTACTACGATGAAGTATTTCCCAATATTGAAAAATACACTCTTTTTACCAAACATGGAAAAGTGATTCCGGTTATGGTCTCTGTTTTTGGGGCACCCCCGGGGCAGGGGGATTTCGGGTGTGCCTTTTTTCTGGATATCTCTGATAAAATAACATTGTTGGAAACCCTTCAACAGCTTGAAAAAGCGGCTGGTTTAACATCAAAATCCAGAATCGCAACACGGGAAATGTCCCCCGGAGCAGTTTGGGATCGTTTTTGGTGATTTTATCGGTAAGAGCCGTGCCATTGGAAAGGTGTTCAAGCTGATCTGCAGCGTGGCACCCACACCGACAACGGTGCTGGTGGTGGGGGAAACCGGAACGGGGAAGGAACTGGTGGCCCGAAAACTTCATTCCCTGAGTGACCGGGCAGCCGGCAAGCTGATAAAGGTGAATTGCGCAACCCTGCCCATCCACCTGATTGAAGGGGAACTTTTCGGTCATGAAAAGGGGGCATTTACAGGGGCCCATGCCAGGAAACCGGGCCGGTTTGAGCTGGCGGACAAGGGCACACTGTTTTTAGATGAAATCGGAGAGATGCCCCTGGAACTCCAGGTCAAACTCCTGCGGGTGTTACAGGAGGGAGAGTTTGAAAGACTGGGGGGAACGACCACCCTGAAGGTGGATGTCCGGGTGGTGGCTGCGACAAATCAGAATCTCGGGGATCTGGTTGCCAAGGGCTTATTCCGGAAGGACCTGTTTTTTAGGCTGAATATTTTCCCCATCAATATTCCGCCGTTACGGGAGCGGACAGGAGATATTGGGCTTTTGGCCGAGTTTTTTACCCGGAATTTTTGTTCCCGGCTTAACAGAAACCTCAAAACCATTTCCCCTGATTTGATTGAAAAGCTTCAAAACCACACCTGGCCCGGCAATGTCCGGGAGCTTCAAAATATTGTGGAACGGGCCTGTATTCTCAGCACAGATGATGCCCTGGATCCGAAATTTGTGGTCTTTGAAGCCATGGACAACTGGTCTTCGGATCCGGAATCTTTTCCCAGCTTTGAAGAAAATGAGCGGACCTATATTCTGAATGTTATGAAAAAAACCAAGGGAAGGATATTCGGGGAAAACGGGGCCGCCCTCATTATGAAAGTTAACCCCCGTACCCTGGTTTCCAAAATCAAAAAGCTTGGCATCGATAAAACCATCGTCTCCGATGAAATACAATAGAATCCCGATGAAATAACATCCTGAGATTAAGAATCTTGTCTTTGAGGTCGGAGGGATGCATCTCTTTTTTGTTTATAATTACAGTCTATTAAAAACATAATCCCAAGAGGTTTCCAATTGGTATGGTTTCTGCAATTGGATTCCAACCATACCAAACTGCCAGTCTCCGACAAAGTCATGGATTCCCAAGAAGGGGGATAAAGATTCGCCAGGGAAAATCCGGGGGACGGTTGTAAAACTCATAAAGAGAGGAGATTAGATGGATTCGGAAAACAAAAAGGATCAAACCATTGATCTGAGCAGGCGCAAATTTTTTGGGGCGGCATCTGCTGTGGCAGGAGCTGCCGTGGCCGTATCCCTGCCGTCAACGGTATTGGCCAAGGCCTCGGACTTGGTGGACACAAAACAGGTACTGGATGAACTGCCCATCAAGATCAGTTCTTCCTACAAGCGGTTTCACCAGAAAGATACGGCGTTTTGCCAGGCATTTAGCCCCCGGTTTCCCGAAGGGATGATTTTCCCCCTATTGGGGAAAACCTCCGGTGAAATGGGCCACAGAATCGTGGACAAAGCCCTCATTAATGCGGGGTGGCATGCAAATGATCTTCTTTCAGAGGGATCACAACTGGGGGTTCCCGATACCATCGCCTACAAATTAGACAACGAGGTGTCAAAGGATAAACAGATGTTTTCAACCCCTGAGGAGGCCTCTTTATACATGAAAAAGGCTGCCCGTTTTCTTGGGGCAGACCTGGTGGGGGTCACCCCCTATGATGAACGGTGGACCTATGCCTCTTTTTTCAATCCCTTTACGAATGAAGATATTCCAGCAGATCTGCCCTTTACCCCCAAATCCGTCATTGTTCTTGCCTTTGAGATGGACTACAAGGCTATGACTACAGCCCCCTCTGGTATTTCAGGCGGGGCCGTTGGGCTTGGATATTCGAAAATGGCGGTGACGGGAGCCTCCCTTAGAAAATTTATCAACGACATCGGGTACAAGGCCTTTGCAACCGGGAATGACATCGCCCTGAGCGTTCCCTACGGGGTTGCCGCCGGCCTGGGAGAGGGGGCCCGAAACGGTATTCTTGTAACCTCTGAATACGGTCCCCGGGTTCGGTTGGGTAAGGTGTTTACGGAAATGGAATTGGTGTATGACAAACCTGTTTCCTTCGGGGTCCGGCATTTTTGTGAAAACTGCAAGCTTTGTGCCGATGCCTGCCCTGGCAATGCCATATCCCAGGAAAAATTACCCTCCTTTAAGGTGGAAAACGAGTGTAACAACAAGGGGGTGGAAAAGTGGGCAATAGACGCTAAAAAGTGCCTGATCACCTGGGGAAAAACCAAAAGCGATTGTTCCACCTGTATTACAAGCTGTCCCTATAACAAACCGGATTTTTGGCACCACAGGCTTGTGGATAAATTGAATAAATTTATGCCGGAATCTGTTCATTCTGTTATGCGTGAAATGGACAAGGTGTTTGGTTACGGGAATACATTTGATAAAAAAGCGGTGAACCAATTTTGGAAATCTTGATTTTAAGGAGTAAGTGATGGGCGTATTTAATGGAATTGAAATTATGTTCTTTTTTCTGGGAGTTTTGTCAACCCTGGGAGTTTTGGGAATCCTGATGGTTATAAAAAAATTTAACGCCAAATGGCCGGTGATTGCCTTGCTGTCCATGGGTGTTTCTCTGATCCTGTTTAGCTTTGCCTGGTCAGTGAGCTCTATCCTTGAAAAGGAACACCAGGCAGCGAATATGGGTCTTTTGTTTTTTGGGCTGCCGGGAATAATTTTCATGGGTATGGCATGGAAAAAGCTGTCACAGAAACCTATTGTAAAAATGGAAACACAATAAAGCGATAGCAGGGCCGGAGTTTCCTGTTTCAGGTGACTCCGGTCAAATCCTGGAGTGCAGTGTTTAAGATGAAAAAGATAATACATATTGTTGCCCTGGTTTCTTTATTGGGGGCTTTGATTTACGGGTGGACTGCCCGGGAAAATGAATCCATCCGTTTTATTTCAGAATATTTTGACAAATTACAGGTGAAAAAAATAAGTTCAGATCCGGAAGGGTATGGGGTTTATGACCGGGAACACCTGAAATACTACCTATATCCGGAAAAAAGTATTGGATGGGGGGGGCCCATGAAGGTGGCCCCTGTTGTGGACATTGACGGAAAAATTCAAGAGATTATGGTGTTGGAACACAGGGAAACCCCGGCCTTTTTTCAATTTATTTTTTCCAGTGGCTTTTTCGACCAGTTTACCGGTAAAGGAATATTGGATCCTTTGGAATTGGGCAGTGATATTGATGGGGTTACCGGTGCCACCGTGTCATCCATTGCCTTTGTTGAAGCCGTTAGAAAGGCGATGAACCAGACAGCCAGGGAACAAATGGGCACCATCATCCCCCGTAAAAAGAGCGTCTGGTCAATGGGGAGAAATGAGATTATCCTCTTGTCTCTATACCTTACAACCGCTTTTTGCATTCTCCTTAAACTTAAAAAGGCCAGGCTGTTACTTCTTGTTTTAAACTTTCTATTTTTGGGATTGGTGATGAAAATGCCAATTTCTATCTCTAATTTAGCCGCTCTTTTCATGGGGCATGTACCCGATATTAAGGGGAATTTGTTCTGGTGGCTACTCATACCCGGGACCCTGGTGTTAATCTTATTACTGGGTAAAAACCTGTATTGCCAATGGGTTTGTCCTTTTGGTGCATTGCAGGAGCTGATTTCAAGGACCGGTGGGATGAAGGTTTTGGTTCCTTCTTACATCCAAAAGCAGTTAAAAGCTGTGGCAAAGTGTATCACCTGGCTGTCCCTTGTAATCGCTTTGACCAGCAGCAATGCCGCCAATGCCTCATTGGAGCCCTTTGCCGCCCTCTTCAGCCTCAGGGGAACCGAAATTCAATGGTATCTTTTATCAATGGCCATTGCAGGTTCCTTTTTTATCCCCCGGTTTTGGTGTCGTTTTTTCTGCCCCGTGGGGGTTTGTTTCAACATTTTTTCCAAAACAAAAAAATGTTTTAAGAAAAAAAATATCATCCATCCTCACATGAAGGAGGCAGATCATGAAACCATTTAAAATAAAGGTTATTATAATTTACACATGCACCATCGCGATGTATTTACTGATTATCAAATCCCTGTTACCCATTTTCTAATTACTAAATAAATTGAAAAGGCAGAAATGCTTGCTGTTCCCGGATGACAATTTGTTGTATCCTTATTTTTTTGTCACCTCAAAATTAGGTGGTATTGGAAAAAACAGGATATATGAATCATGAAAAAAGATGGTGGTTTGATCAGAAATTGGCAACTTCATCACCTGACCTTACCGGACATGGAGGGGTTGGAAGAGATGTTTAAGGCAGCCTTCCCCGGCGTTTTACTTGACCCCGGTCCCTTAAAGTTCAGTGGTACGGTTGTTGAGGATTCAGCAGGAAGATATAAACCCGGTTGGCACATGATTTCCTCTTACATCTGTTCAATGGATCGGAAAAGGGGGATTATTGAAACAATGAACACTATTTACAAGGTTATCGATGAGGGCAATGATGAATTGCCGGATATGGGTAACAAAATTTTAAATGTTTTTTATTGAAAGATTATTACATTAATTTATTCACCGTTGTAACAGGGGTATGGGGTTTAATGCAGGGGAAAAAATATTATTATTCTGTGGGAAGCACAGCGACAGATCCTGTCCGGGTCGCCCAGGTTAAAATCAAGCGATCTTTGTTTGCCTGCTCCCTTTCTTATGCCGATTCCATAGATGCGGCAAAGGCGTTTATCACAAAGATTTCAAAGGAGAATAAAACCGCCACCCATAACTGCTGGGCGTATATTGTGGGGGAAACAGGGGAAATCTGCCATTGTTCAGATGCTGGGGAGCCCGGGGGCACTGCGGGTAAACCCATGCTAAACACCCTTCACAGTCGCCAGATGACACAGGTGGCTGCTGTTGTGACCCGTCAGTATGGCGGGGTAAAATTGGGGATCAGGGGATTGATTCAGGCCTATTCCGAGGCAGTTACCCTGGCCCTTGATCTGAAACCCCTGGTTAAATTGGTCAAGACCGGAGCAATTCGTGTCA
>JAFLJU010000640.1 GCA_022712835.1 Desulfobacteraceae bacterium | reverse complement strand
TCGGGCCAGTCATCTTCTGGTGGCTCGGGTGATCAACGGGGCTTCGGTGGAGCAGGAGATTCCTTTCAGATTGAATGGGAAAAAGACGCTGGTGCTTTCCTTGTTCCGGCCTGATTTTACAACCGCCAAACGGATGGCAGACACCATTAACCTTGCCATTGGTGAGGGGAGTGCCAAAATCATTGATTCCAGTGCCTTGGGGCTGACGGTTCCTGGGAGCATGTGGGAAAAAAATGTTGCTGAGTTTTTGGCGGACATTGAAACCTTGTCCGTGATTCCTGATACCATAGCCAAGGTGGTGATAAATGAGAGAACTGGTACCATTGTTATCGGGAAGGATGTGAAAATTTCCGGGGTTGCCATTGCACATGGGGATCTTTCGGTCACCATTGATGCAGCACCTGGCGCTCCAATCCAGGAGAGTGTGATGCCCCTTGAGGGAAATTCCACCATTGGAGAACTTGTCCGGGGATTGAATTCTCTAGGGGTAAAACCCCGGGATCTGATCAGTATCCTGGAGGGGATAAAGGCGGCTGGCGCACTCCAGGCAGAACTTCAAATTTTATAACCAAATGATGTCTAACCAAATGATGTCTAATTAGGTGGAGGATATCCCATGACCGGTAAAATTGATTTAATTCATCAAAATCTTTCCGTTGCAGGAATTGATAAAATGAAACGGCAAACTCTTGATTCAGAGAAGGACAAGGAGCTGAAGGATGCCTGTGCCGGATTTGAAGCCATTTTTATGAATGAAATGCTTCAATCCATGCGCAATACTCTGCCTGGAGATGCCCTGTTTGAAGACTCCAATGCCAGCGATATCTATCAATCCATGCAGGATCAGAACCTGACCGAAAACTTATCAAAAAGTCAAAATTCATTTGGCATCAAGGATTTTTTGTATCAGCAGTTAAAAGGTAGCCTCTAACTTTCTTTATTTTTGGTATGTTCTTCCCAAAAGCCTTCATCTCTTCTTAAAACCCTGGTCTGTGGCATACATGTTGCTATCATAGAAATATAGCACCAAAAACGTGTATATAATCGGGAATAGGGGAAAAAAATTCCCCCTGTTCAAATGATGTTTTTTTTTAAACTTAAAAAAAAGACGACAGATACCGATAAAATTTAAAGGAGAGTCAACATGGAAAAATTTGCCCATAAACTAGAAGATATGTTCCAAGAAATGCTTCTTTTATACAAGGAATTAAAAGAGACCCTTGTGCAAGAAACAAAGCATATCGTTGATATGGATGTTGATTCTCTGTGGAAAATAACCGACAGAAAAAACCAGCTGACATCGGAAATTGGCCAGCTACGGGGGGTGATCTTTTCCCTCCTGGAAGAGAATCATATTCCCTTGAGCCAGGGGCAAAAAAACTTTGGTATGTCCCAGATCATAAACTCCCTTCCTTTTCCGCCCGGTATAAAATCAGGTTTCAAAAAAATAAAGGTCGAATTGGATATTGTGAAAGAAGAATTGACCGGACTTGTATCAGGGAACAGGCAATATATCACCGAAAATTTGTCTGTTATCAGCGGAGTTTTTGCAACGATTACCGGCACTGATAAAGAGCCGCAATATGGCAATACCGGCATGGTTTTAAAAAATAAGGGAAAATCTCTTATACGGGCAGAGGTGTAACAGATGTCTGGTATCGGATCCACATTAAGTATCGCAAAAACGGCAATTGCTGCCCAGCAGGCTGGCCTGACGGTAACCGGGAATAATATTGCCAATGTCAATAATCCGAATTACAGCATGCAGAATGCTGATCACCTTAACCGAACACCTTCTCTTTATGGGGGGTATCTGTTCGGCACCGGTGTGAATACCTCCCAGATCCAGCAGAGCGTTGATAAATTCCTTGAGGTTCGGCTTACCGATGAAGAATCCACCCAGGCAGCCTTTGAAGAGGCCGAAGCCTATATGAATATTCTGGGAGGCTATTTTGACGAAAATTCCAATGCCAGTATCACCAGTATCATGGTTGAGTTCTGGAATTCTTGGCATGACCTTGCCGACAATCCCCTGGGATCATCGGAAAGGGTTTCCGTTTATGAAAAAGGCGATAATCTTGCAGGGCGGTTGAACAAGGCGAACACCGATCTTACCAATATGAAGAACGATATCAATCAGGAGATCAAGGGTGCCCTTGGTCAGATTAATTCCTACTCCAGCCAGATAGCCGCACTGAATGTCCAGATCACCGGTCTTGAGGCCAACCGATCAGCAAATGATCTGAGGGACCAGAGAAATGCCCTTCTGGGCAGCCTGGGACAGCTTATCGATATCGATACATTTGAACAGGACAGCGGGGCGATCATCGTCAACGCGGCCAATGGTTCAACCCTTGTCAACGGCGCAGACCATTACACGCTTACCAAGGACGAGGACCGTATCATGTGGCAGGGTTCCTATGGGGCAGATGTTGATATCACCGACAGAATTTCCGGCGGTAAGCTTGGGGGCTGGCTGGAAATAAGGGACGAGATTCTTCCCAAATTTACCGACCAGGTGGACGTGTTGGCAAGGGAAACCATATGGGCCATGAATTACCAACATTCCCAGGGGACAGGACTGGAGTACCAAACAGGATCCATTACCGGTGACTATGAGGCAGACCAAAGCGGGCTTTTATCCAGTTATTCCTTTGGGGACAAGATTGATTATTCCAAGGCGTTTATCCTGTGGCTCCAGGACAAAACCTCGGTGGATACTCAGTATTCAAAGACCCAGATTGATATGGGCATATCCGAGGCAAAAATTTCCGATTGGCAGGGAGTTGCTGCCGGCCAGGATGAGTCCCGGTATAAACTGACGGTCGTGGATGGTGCCACCCTTGGCAACAAGGAAGTTGCCCAGACAGATGGGCTCGCCTTGGCGACAACCCAGTCTGGCGTTGATATGACCACCGCCCTGGGTAACGCCCTGGCCGATCAGACCATCACGGTGGGGCATGGCCCTTCCGGTACAGAAGTGATCGATATCAAAGATGTGGGGGGGGATGCCCAACGATCGGCCGCATCCATTGCCGCAGCACTTTCTGCCATTGACGGGGTGGATGCCTATGCATCGGAACTATCGGCCACCTTTGACACCGCAGGGATTACCACGGCTCAGGAGGGTGATGTGGTTCAGTTTTCCCTCTATGTGGAAGGGGTGGTCCACGAGCAAAAATTTACAGTGGATTCACAGGGTGGAACCATCTCCCTGGACGAACAATTTGAAAATGCCCTGCGGGACGCCGCCAATAGTATTAACACGATCAAATCCGACGAGGATCTGTTTACCAACGACTTCACCATTACCAGCAGTTCTGGCCGGACCCTGGGGGTTCAGGATTTTGAAATTCTGGACAATGCCGGGGTGAAGCTGGATAATTTCTTAAATTTCAATGCCGGAGATACCGTCACCTTTACTGTTGATACCAGCGCCCCCTTACCGGCAGTTACAACCAGCACTGATATTTCAATTGTGCTGCCTTTGGGAACCGACACCAGTGACCAGGTAGCCGTTTCAAAGATTTTTTCCGATGGATTGGCGGCAAAACTTGCCGGAGAACCGGTTTCCGTGGTCTATGACCCTTCAGATAATTCCATTATGCTGAGGACCACCGACGGAACCAATATAACATTAAAGAATGCGGGAAATGATTCGGGAGACGATGCAACTATCCGCCTTGCCGAACAATTAGGCACCACGCCCGATGCCGGAAACGGCGGTAGTACCACCCTTGATTTTACCATAGCGGCCAATGATTCTCAAACATATAATAGAACTGTTTTATCTGCAAATACCATTGAACTTACAGGCCAAGGCTCTCCGGTGACAATTGGGGAAGTCAGTGCCGGAGGCGTAACCGCTGGCGTTCTTGTCGGAACAGTGACCATTGTGACGGAACCTGGGATGACCCTTCATTCCAATGTTGCCGGAGCGGGCGGTCTGTTTGACGGAAACTGGTCAAAATCCGGCAGCTCTATCATGACCCTGGGAGGGGAAGGCGGGTTTCCCGGTTTTGATGCAGGTGATGTCATTACTTTTAAACTGGATGGCAACATCATCGATTTTACCGTGCCAGGGGCGCCCACAGATCTTCTGATTGCAGATCAACTGGCCGCTCAGCTGGTGAATGATCTGGGCGCCTTGGTCGGGACCGAATATGAGATTATTCAGAACGGAACAGCGGTTTCAATTGTAAAAAATGCGTCTCTTGAAGTCCCCATTAAAATTACGGATTTTGTCGATACCGGAACTGCTGATGCAAAACTTGCCGTGACAACGGGAACCGGAAACGGTACCAGTGATCCCCAAAATGATCTTTTGGAATCGGGAAACACCTATCGAAATTTTTCTACCGCCTCCCTGTATGAAGACGACGGTATCATCAAATGGGAAAAATATGATGCCAATGGATTGTTTACCGGGGAATCCGGGTTGATCAATGTTGAGGAAGAAGGGCAATTGTCCATCGTTGAAGCCGGGGGCACCCTTTCCTTTGATCTTGCCGCTGGCAGTCTTGTGGCAGGCAATACCATGATCATGAATACCGATAAAACCGGTCGTCCCGATCCTCTGGATTTCAGCATATCAGGGGCGGGAAATACCAAAAACGAAATATATAAGTTTACGGTCACAACCGGCGGAAAAATGGGGGAACTTGCTGCTGACGAGGAAGATACCATTACCGTTGAATGGAAGACCGCCAACTCTTCGGGTACGTTTCAGCTCGAGGGCCATGATCCGCCCAAGACGCCGGCAGTTCCCATTGAAGTGGAAGTGGACGGGATGACCCTCAGCTTTAGTGACGGGACCCTTTTTGAAAATGATGTTTTTACCATCACCACCGACGAATCCGGTCTCCCGGTTTCAAAAAATGCTGATGGAGAACCGACCGGAGAGCTTCTTTCCGATTGGCACTGGACCACAGACTCCTTTGCTGACCAGTTTAATCGGCGGGCCGGGGGAATGAAGGCCTCGACCACCTTTGATCATCGGCTTGCGTTTGAAACTGTTGATGATTACCATGCCCTTACAAACCTGGAATATTCCGGCAGCAATGGTTTTAATGAAGCCAATGTCACCATTGAGGTGACGGACTGGGGGGCGCTTGATTTTGTTGCAGATGATCTTCAGCTGATCCGGTCTTCAGTGGGCTGGAGTATCGGGAATGATCCCACCGGCGGGTTTGCCAAGATGATTCCCGAGGGAGGGGATGATGACGGCTTTGGTATTGATTTTTCAGGGGATGGACTGGCGGATATTCAAATCAGCTTTGCCCAAAAAGTATCGGGTGAGGGGTCTGTTCAGATGGATCTTGAAAAACGGGAAAGAGATGATCTGAGTTTTGCCTTTTCAGATGATTCAGCAGCCGGGTCTTCCGGGCTGCTTGCAGCCGCCGGTATCAACACTTTTTTTAAAGGGGATGATGCCATGACAATGGAGATGAACAGCACACTCAAGGATACCAAGTACGTTGCCGCCGCCAGGATTGACAGCACCACCGGAGAGATAAGCCAGGGAGACAATTCCAACGCCCTTGCCCTGGCCAATGTTCAGCACCAGGATATTACCATGAAACAATGGACCTTTGACCGGGGATCCAACGGTAAATCAAGCCTTACCACCACCACCCTGGACGGATATTATAGCACCATGACAGGTTCCATGGGAATTATTGCCAGAAGAATTCAGAGTTCAAGGGAATTTGCCGATACCATGGTAAATAACTTGACTCAGCAGCGCAATTCGGTATCCGCTGTCTCCCTTGATGAAGAAATGATTAAGCTCATGCAATACCAGCATGCGTTTTCAGCCGCATCAAAGCTTCTTACGGTTTCCGATGAGATGTTAAACACTTTGATTTCCATGAGATAAAAGGAGGGGATAATGAGAGTTCCCAATATTTCCATATATGCCAATTCCACATACAACCTTGGGGGGCTGACAAGCGATCTACAGAACGCCAATGAAGTGATGGCGACCCAGAAGCGGATCAACAATATTTCAGATGATCCCATCGGTCTCAGCCAGGTACTTGATCTTAAGGTTTCCATTGGTAACCTGGACCAGATTGAGAAGAATGTGAACATGGGAATCTCCTGGCTCAAGGGGACGGAAAACGCACTGAGCAGCGTCAGCGACCTTATTCTGGATGCCAAAACCCAGGTGGGCCGGTTGATCAATGCCTCCATGAGTGCCAGTGAAAGAGAGGATGCCATTGGCGGTATCAATAGTATTATCGAGCAAATCGTTACCCTTGGAAATACCCAGATAAACGGAAGTTACATTTTCGGCGGTACCGATACAGACACATTGCCATTAACCTATAACAAAAATGCAAATCCGCCAGGGGTTGTCTATAACGGTAACAACACAGCCTTTGAGATTAAAACGGACAAACAGGTCACGGTTGCGGTGGGCGGGGACGGGGAGGCTGCTTTCTGGGCGGATGCCGTTGAAATAAATTCGACCAATAATACAATCATGTTCAAAGAAGATAATGGGCATGGATCTGCATCCGAAAAAATCATGAAGGCAACCATTGCCGACGGAACCTATACAAAGGATCAGCTTGAAGTTGCTGTGAAAAATGCCCTGAACGACCTGTCATCAACACAAGGGTATGGAATGAACTATGAGGTTGACTATGACGGGGATTCAAAACAATTTGCCATCCGGGAAGACGGGTCCTATGACGGTTTTTTAAAAACGGAATTCATGTGGGAGACAGGTGAAGACGCTTATCTTATACAAATATCGGCAAGTCCTTCCATTAATCCCAATGATATAGATGTGAAGATTAATAATCCAGGCGCCCTTACCATTGATACGCCCCAGCCCCAGGGGTCGGAACCTTTCCGGCTCATCTGGCAGGGGGACAATGAATGGGCCGTTGCCAATAATCCCGGATATACCATTATTCCGTCAACCATATCCGGGTCTGATACCTCCATCGGCATTGACCTGAACGAATCCGGAACACCGGATATTACCATCATTCTGGATAAGCCTGTGTCCACAAGGGGGGAGTATATTGAGTTTGAGATTGTGTCTGCCCAGGGGGACCACAGCATCGGTCATGAAATCGGCTTTAACCAGGACAATTCGATATCTGCACCGCCCACCTCTGATTCCAATGCGGTTTTTGTCACCAATCTTGATATTACCGGGGCAAATAATACCATTGCTTTTAAGGAAGATGGCGGTGCAACTCTTTACGCAACAATACCTGTCCTAAATTATACGGATATGGATACGCTTTCCACTGCCATTGAAGATGCAATGGAGTTGGCGGGTTCTGTCAATTATGAAGTTTCCTATGACCCAAAGGAAAGCAAGTTTAATATCAGGGAAGACGGTAGTTCCCTGGATGACATCACCCTTGTTTGGAGTGATGCTGCTGCTTCTGCAACCGCTAAAACCCTGGGGTTTTATCCCCAGGACGACACCATTTCCTATCCTTCAAGTGATAGCACGGCGCAATTATATATTAAATTGGATAGCACCAACAACAAAATTGCATTTGAAGAGACCACCGGAGGCGGGCCAAGCGGTGTCCTCTGGGCCACAGTTCCCGAAGGAACCTACAAAAGCATGGCTGATATGACGGCGGCGGTCAAAACATCCATGGAGGATGCCTCTGCTCTTTCGGGTAATTCAGTGGTCTATGATGTGACCTATGATGATGCCACCCACCGGTTTTCAATCGGGAATTCCGGGGGATTAACCGGTCTCGACTTGTTATGGGGAACTGCAAACGGCAATAATTCCATCGGTAATATACTGGGATTTGATGCCGCAAATGACACCGGAGGGGGGCTCGGACCGGCTTATCCTGGCGATAGTGCTATGGTTTTAATGACCTTTGACAGCACCAACAATGCGATTGATTTTGAAGAAATATCAATTGACGGTACCGTTTCAGAGGAAATCTCTGTCCTGATTCCCGAAGGGGATTACACCGATCTGGATGATGTTGCCACCGAGATACAAAAAGTGCTCAGGGATGATTCTCCCAATGGAATCAAGTATGACGTGTCCTATGATTATGCGGCCGGTGAGTTTATGATAAAAGGAAGTGATGCCAATATAAAAGGGTTTTCTCTTTTATGGCAAACCGGCGAAAACAGGGATCAAAGTGCCGATGAATTGCTGGGGTTTTATGGAGATGACAAGGTTACCTTTTCTGAAAGCGATGAACCGGTTGTGAATATCACCATTGATGCCACCAATAACAAGATCGATTTCAAGGAGGTCCTTGGGGGGGATGACGTGGATACCCTGACCGCTTCCATTAAGCAAAAAACCTATGCCAGCCATTCCCAGCTTGCCCTGGAGGTAGAAAAAGCCCTGGAAGAAGAGTCTTACAAAAATGGGAACCAAATCGATTATTCGGTCTCCTGGGATGCTTATACCAAAGATTTTACCATTAAAGAGAATGGGACACAGCTTGCCCAGTTTGATCTTGCCTGGCAGACAGGTGAGAATTCTCCCCTTGCGTCTGGAGGGACTGGGCAAAGCATCGGTGGGATTCTGGGGTTTGATGCAGAAGATGATCTGGCAGCGCCTCTTGAAAGTGAACGGGAGGCGGAGTGGGGAATTTTTAATACATTGATTGACCTGAATCAATATTTGGCGGATAATGACACCGATGGTCTTGAGCGGACACTGGGAAGACTTGATGCACATTTTAACAGCATGACCTCAGAAATTGTGGAGATAGGCAATAATTATACCCGTCTTGAAATCAGGGAAAAAATAACAACCGAGAACAGCCTTAGCCTGACAGAAAGAAGGTCTACCATTGAAGATGCGGATATTATAGAAGCTTTGATGAATTTGAAGGCAATTGACACCGCCTACCAGGCATCTTTGAGTTCATCAGCAAAAATCATGAAACTAAGTCTTGTGGATTATTTATAAAAGGATGGATAAAAAAATGCTTGTCCTGACCCGAAGGGCAGAAGAAAAGATTAAGATTGGAGACAATATTATTGTCAATATCCTGAGTGTTGACGGTAGCGTCGTGAAAATCGGTATTGACGCACCTAAGGAAGTCACCATCCTTCGCATGGAGGTGCTCGACCAAATAAAAAGTGAGAACATTGAGGCTGCTATGGGTGTGAAAGATATTGCAAACGCAGTTGACCTTTTTAAAAAGAAAATGTCCAAGGAGCTAAAAGAGTGAAAATACAGACCAGAAAATTCGGTGAGATAGAAATCGATGAAAACAAAATTCTTACAATGCCCGAAGGACTACCGGGTTTTGACGGCTTTGAACGGTTTGTGCTGATTGAAGATCCAAAAACCGCCCCGTTCTGCTGGCTTCAATCTTCCGAAGAACCCAATCTTGCGCTTGCCGTGATGAGTCCTTTCCTTTTTAAATCGGATTATGAAATTGATCTTAAGGGGTTTATTTCAGATAGAGGGTGGGAAGGCGCTGAAACAAAAGACTTGCTTGTTTATGTGGTTATAAATATCTCCAAGGGGGAGAAAGATAATAAAATTACGGCCAATTTGATCGGGCCTATTATTATCAATTTAAAAAATAATGAGGCCATTCAGGTTGTCCTTGCCAATTCAAGTTATTCCCATCAGCATAATGTAATGGGGTAGGGTTGTTATGCTATCGGGTTGTTATACTTTTTGATCAAACAAAAGACCTGAGAACTCTTCCATTTTTTCTTTGATCGCCAGCATCTCTTCTGTGGGGATCTGTTTGATGAGTTCTTTTGTCTTTCGGTCGGTTATTTCCACAACCACCTGGTGATCGAGATCTTCTCTTATGGAAAAACCCAGGCTTGTTTGGAGATCATCCATGATTTCATTCATCTGTGTTGCCAGTTGTTCTGCCTGTTCCGTGGAAAACTTCCTCTCCTGTTCCTCTTTTATTTTGTTCGCCTGGCGATTGTTGGGCTCTGACAATGGGGTGCCGAGTTTTTCAGCGTCACCAATTTCGTCTGGTTTGTTTGGCCCAACCACAGATATCTGTGCATCAAAGGGTGTGGTTTCCACCGGTGCTGATGGGGTCGTGATATTGCTTATATTCATGGCATACTCCTTAATAATTGGTAATGCTGATAACTTTTGGGTTGTTTGAAACAGCCTGGGAAGAACGGTATGAATGGATTGCCTTTTTTCCCTTTGAAATCTGTTTCATGCCTTTTTTTAATGTATCCCTATATGCGGCCACTTTTGTTGTAAGCGCTTTGTTTTGTTCAAGAAGGACGGTGACCCGGTCATTTAAACTCAGTAGAATTGAGTGTGTATCAATTTTATCCCCAGTTTGCGCCTCAGAGGTGTGCTCTTCGGATAGTTCAATTAATTTGCTGACCCGTTTTACCCGTTTTATCAACAGGCCCACTTCCATTTCACGGTCGTAAGATTGTTTCGCAAGGTCCTGCAAATCTTGCTGGTTAAAGGATACCGTATGACATTCATGCAGATCATATAGCCGGTTCAAACTATCTTCTACCTTTTTGAGTTCTTTTTCCATACTTGATCATCCTGTTGGCTGTGTCAAACAGAAATTGCACTAAAGGTGCTTTTCGAAGGGGATTCTTTAAAGGCCGATGGTAAAGACCGAATTGGCGGCGTTTCTTTAGTCGTATGTGGCATGGATCCCTTTTTCTTTGCCATGACATCCTTTTCCCAGATATTTTTTAATTCGGACATATATCTTTCAGTACGGCTCAGAATGGACAAATCATTGTTCAAGGTCACCTTTGGCAGCTCGCTAAGAATTGCTGTGTACAGGCCTCTTAAAAAACGGGTGGAGTCATCCTCCATCTTTGAATCAACAGAAGCGTTCAGTTCTGAGATGATGGCGATGGCCTTTGAAAGGTTTTCTCCCTTTTTTTGAACATTTTTCTCCTTTATCCCTTCCCGGGTCAGTTTCAGGCGACTCAAGGCTCCCTTATAAAGCATCAGTATCAATTGCTCAGGATCCATGCCGTCATAATGATTGTTCAGGTATGTGTTTATTTGCTGGTAGGCGGCCATTTAATTCTCCTGGATAGTGTTAGTGTTAGTGTTATTTATACGTATCGTCATTTCGGCTGCTTTTCTTGAGAAGATATAGCGCAAATCGGACAATTATTATTTGCTTGCTTCGCTGAATGCGGTAATCATAGATGTCAAGGCACTGGCTTCGGAATTGAGCTGGCTTATATAAGAGTCAAGCTGTGCAAATTCCCTGGCCATGGTTTCATATTTTTTGGTGAGTCGCTCTGTCTCTGTTTCAATATCCTTGTCAAGCCGGGTGATTTTTGATTCTGCCTCATCAATTTCAGTGGTGGAGATTCCGGTGGAACTGACCATGTCGGCCAATGCCGTATTGATCAGATCGGCTAATCCTGTAACCTCTTTGTCCGAGTCTCCGACAAACAAGGATTTTACGGCATCCGGATCTGTTGAAATGGCTTGGTCAAGGGCCTTTTCATCAATGCTGATGGTGCCGGTACTGGAAAATTCAAGGCCAAGGTCTGACAGGCTTGTGTAGCCCGTATCAAAATCAAGAACACTGTTTAGCAAAGATTTGAGCTGGAAGACAATCCGATTGGCACTGCTTGAATTCTCAAGGGGGTTGTCGGTTTCTTCGTCGGTTTCTTCTGCTGTTGCGGTATCCTCGTCCGTGTCTGTTGCGTCTGTCTCGGTGCCTTTGGTGATATAAGTGACCAGGTCATTAAACTCTTGGATCATGGCGGTGATGTCATCTTTTACCGTGTCATGGTTTACCTCAACGTTGACGGTGGATTCTCCTATTTTTTTCAGGTCAAAGGTGACCCCTGCGATTACATCATTGATTCCGGTATTGGATTGTCTTGAGTAGGTGATGCCGTTTACCGTGAACCCGGCATTCAGAGATTGGGCAGCGGCACCGCTAATCTCTGCCAGCTCGGAAAAATTGATAAGGCTTATCCTGGCATCTTCCCCTGTGTCATCTGCGGTCAATGTCAACTGGTATGGGTTGACGGAATCCCCGTTGTCGATCATTGCAGCTGTTACGCCGGGGTTGTCTTCGGATTCGTTGATAAGAGTGGTCATGCCTTCATAGGTGGTTCCCGGGGGAACACTTAAATACATGGTGTCGTCTCCCTGGGTAATGGCCGTGGTCCTATCCGCTGCCACCCCGCTAAATCCGGATACGCTTACCTGGGAATCGGCCGTGTTGCCTCCGGATGTTGCTGCCAGGCGTACAAAATAGCTGCCATCGTCGCCCAGCTTGAAAGAGGCGGTTACCAACTGGTTGCCATTGGCATCTTTATTGTTGGCAGAATTGTTGATCGTATCGGTGATCTCGGCCAGGGTCATTCCGGCGGTCAGGCTGACATCAATCTGGGTTTGGCCGGTGTCCGACATGGCGCCTGTTCCGCCGAATACCGCCTCGCTGCCGGTCATGGTCACCGCAATATCACTGTGATCCTCGGAGGTCAGGGTCAAAATGCCATTGCTGTCCAGGGAAGCGGTCACGCCGTGGTCATCTGTTTTTAGATTGATGGCATCCCTCAAGGCATTGTCGGAATCTTTGTCATCAAGGACCGTCACAACACCAATATTAATTCCGTTAATGGCAAAGGAGGCATCTGTCGTGCCCGGGGCAATACTGCTGTCTGTACTGATGATGCCGGGGGTCCCGTATTCTATGGAAAGGGTTTCATCCGCGCTTATGGCGGCGGTTGTTCCCGTATCTGAAATTCCGGTTGCGGGCTCTGCAAACATGATCTCCTGTTTGTCGGCAATCGCTGCGGATCCCCACGAGTTTCTTTGGGCTTTTCGGGTCACTTCGACATTAAAGGAGGCTGCATCATGGCCATCACCGATGGTGGCGGACATAACATCCTCATCGGTTATAGAAACAGAATTGGACAGATAGTTTGACTCAAGGGATAAATCACGTGCATAGGATTTAATGGAAAAAAGTTTTGCATTCACCTTACTATAGGCATTCGCCTCGTTCTGGAGATCTGTTTTCTTTGTCTCTTTGGCAGTGATCCTGGTTTGATCAACGCCCTTGAGCTGATCAAGGATATTCTGAAGGTCAAGCCCTGATCCTATTCCCAATGATGTAATTGATCCTGTTGCCATGATGCCACCTCGTTTTTATATATATTAAAACATTATTATTGCTCAATTAAGTATATTATCGGATACCCACATAAAAAACATTAAAAAAAAGAAAAATCAGGTTAAATACCCTCCATTTTAATGGTGTTGGCGGTGTTTTGAATTTTTGTTAAACAAAATACATAAAAAATTCATATTTTGTTTAAGTTATATTTCTATTCGTCGATACTTAATTTCAGGTTTAGATATTTGGCAACTCTAAAAAAACGGATTTGAACCTTCAATTTTTAAAAAAGGAGGGGTTTGACGGAACTATTTAAGAGGCTGAATATAGAAATATATTAAAGATAAGGGAAAGGATTCCCTTATTAACACTCTCAAGGAGGAATAAACATGGCTTTAAGAATTAATACCAACATCGCAGCAATGAGCGCCCACAAGAACTTGGTCAAGAACGACAACTCTCTTTCAGAATCCCTTGGCAGATTGTCCAGTGGTCTGAGGATCAACAAGGCGGCCGATGATGCTTCCGGCATGGCCATTGCCGATTCGCTTCGCTCACAGGCCCTGGGGCTTGGTCAGGCGATCAAAAATGGAAATGACGGTATTGCCATCGTGCAGACGGCGGATGCGGCGTTGGAAGAGTCCATTAATATTGTCAACACCATCAAACAAAAATCCATCCAGTCTGCCCAGGACGGGCAGACCACCGATTCCCGGAAGGCAATCCAGGCCGATATTACAAAACTCCGGGACGAGTTGGACACCATTGCCAAAACCACTTCATTTAATGGCCAGAAATTGCTGTCCGGTAACTTTTCCGACAAGAAATTTCAGATTGGTGCCTATGCCGGTGAAACCATTGATATCAACATTCAGTCCACCGAAGCCACCAAAATTGGTCATATCACAACTTCCGACCTGACCTTTGCCGGAGAAGGTACCACAGAGCTTAACATCTTCAGTAATTTAACGACTGAAACCATTAATATGAAGTCTGTGGACTTACAGTACAACAACAGCCGGGAAAACAGTGTTGGGGCCATTGCCGATAACATCAACAAACTGAGTGATACTTTGGGCATCAGTGCCACTGCCGTGGTTGAAAGCACCTCGGGTAAAATTACTGCGGGTACGACAGATACATTTGTGATCAACGGCACCAGCATTGGAGAGATAGCGGCTAAAAACGGTGATGATTCCGGTTCTCTGGTTGCTGAAATTAACAAAAAAACTTCTGAGCATGGGGTTACTGCCACAGAGAAAGACGGATTCATTACCCTTAGCTCCACGGATGACCGGGCCATTAAAGTCGAAATGGGCGCGGCAACAAAGGCGGTTTTTGGTGGCGTTGAGGATATGTCCACCTTTGGTAAGGTTGAAGTTCGCCAGGAAGGAACCAGCAGTATCCAGATCACCGATGCCAATGCCCAGGCTGGAATTGCTGTCTCAACAGCAGATGGACTCATCAAAGGGACTGGCATAGCCAATATGACCCATGATATGGTGCTTGCATCCGGTTCTGTCCTTAAGGGAGCAAATGTCCTAAATTCAGGTACGACTGCAATTCAAGGCAGCTTTAAAACGAGCGTTGTTACAGTAGCTGCTCTTGGCGAAGATGATAATATCATCGGCGCAGGCTCATACTTAAATACGGGAACGGTTATTGGCTCCGGCACTACGCTTCAGGCTGACCTTAGAATAGCTGCCACTGGTACCAACACTACTGCTGTGAGCACCCTTGCTTCAGGCTCAGTGCTGACAGGAACTGGTGCAGCTGATACCATCATAGCAACCGGCTCCATATTTGAAGGCGATGTTTCAAGCAGTATCTCAGGCGCTGCAGGCGTTGTTAGTGTAAGCGGTGGCATGACCTATGTCACTGGTGGCTCGGCTGATGTTACAGCGGAGTTTACAACAACGGGCACAACCACCCTGGGGACTGGCTCCGATCTTCATTTGAACTCTGTTTTGGCAACTGGCAGCACGGTTTATAATGATGTTACATCAAACCAAGCCACCACCACCACGGCAGATATGAGTGTTAAAGGGGGGGCAACAAGTATTGCAGCAAGTAGTGTTTTTGAAACAGGAACAAGGTTTGCGAATAGTTCCATAACAGGTTCCGGTACAATATCCGGCGGCAACATGACTTTGAATAGCGGTTCTGTTATTATAACCGGTTCATCTATCGCCAATGGATCATCCCTTGGAAATGCGATGACAACATCTGACGATGAAACCGTAGCTGCTGGCAAGGATATGCTTCTGGCTGTGGGTTCGACTATTGCAGTCGGCTCTACCATTACAGCCGGAACCGTGTTGACCAATGACCTTGTTGCAAAAGACTTAACTGTATATAAAGAAGGTGAGACCCTTGACCATGATGTGGTCACCGGTACCAATGTCCAAACCACAAAAGATATGGTCATTAACGGCGGGTCCATATTGAAAGCCACCACAGTTCTGGGCGTTAATACGGTGGGTGCAGATGATACCGTGGATTCTTCTCTGTCTGAGGCGTCTTCCTATCGTCTTTCAGACGTGGATGTGACCTCCCAGGAAGGTGCTCAGATAGGTATCGCAGTAGCAGATGCTGCTCTGAAAAATTTGGACAAGGTAAGATCTGATCTTGGTTCCGTACAGAACCAGCTGACCTCCACCATTTCCAATATTTCAACCACCAGGGTAAATGTTTCCGCGGCAGAATCAACCATACGTGACGTTGACTTTGCCGAAGAATCATCCAACTTTACAAAAATGCAGATCTTAAGCCAGGCAGGCACATTTGCCATGTCCCAGGCCAATGCAAGCTCTCAGAATGTTTTGAGCCTGCTCCAGTAGACTTTACTGAACCATAGGTAGATAGGTAGTCGTTAGAACATGGGCGGTAGCTGTAATAGCTACCGCCCATGTTTATTTGGTTTGGGGATAGACCCTCATGGGAAAAGGGGAAATCTGCAAACGTTCCAGTGGTTGTCCATGCATAGACCTCTTTGATAATAATATGTTGAAAAATATGCAAAAAACCCTTACAACTAAATCTATGAAACAGGTCGTTGGTGGGCAACCCAGGATGCCTCCCTCCAAGGATTCAGACAGACATAAATTATATGGGGAAAAGGTCATTGGAATTGAAAAACAAAAACATATTAGTTACCGGCGCAGACGGGTTTATCGGGTCCCATCTAGTTGAGATGCTGGTAGCCTCCGGCGCCAATGTAAAGGCGCTTTCTTATTATAATTCTTTTAATTCCTGGGGATGGCTGGAGGATCTGGACTGCCTAAAGGAGATTGAGGTCATATCCGGTGATGTGCGGGATCCCCATTTCTGCAAGGAAATTACAAGACAGGTGGATTTTATTTTCCATTTGGCAGCCTTGATTGCCATTCCCTATTCCTATATTGCACCGGACAGCTATGTGGACACCAATGTCAAAGGTACCTTGAATATCTGCCAGGCGGCCAAAGAGAACAGGTGTGAACGGGTGATTCATACTTCAACCTCCGAGGTCTACGGCACGGCCCAATATGTCCCCATTGATGAAAAACATCCGTTTCAGCCCCAGTCTCCCTATTCGGCCAGCAAAATCGGGGCCGATCAGATGGCTATAAGTTTTTACCTTTCATTCGGATTGCCCGTGACTATTGCAAGGCCCTTTAACACCTACGGCCCCCGTCAAAGTGCCCGGGCTGTTATCCCCACTATCATCGGGCAAATCGCTGGCGGAAAAAAACAGATCAAATTGGGAGATGTTTCTCCCACCCGGGATTTTAATTATGTTCTGGATACCTGCAGGGGGTTCCTGGCCCTGGCCCAATCGGACAAGACCATAGGAGAGGTGGTTAACATCGGAACAGGTGTTGAGACCTCCGTGGCAGATACCCTGAACCTGATTAAAAAAATAATGAAGTCAGAGGTTGAATTCATTGTTGATGACCAAAGACTGCGCCCCAAAGATTCCGAGGTGTTTCGACTTTGCTGCGATAATACCAAAATAAAGCATCTCACCGGGTTTATTCCGGAGTATTCCCTGGAAAATGGATTAATCCGGACAATTGACTGGTTTGCAGACCCGAAAAACTTGTCCCGCTATAAAACAGAGATCTACAATGTATAGCGATCTTATCAATTTTATTCGGGACTGGTATCAGACTAAGGATTTGATCTCGCTCCATGAACCTAGGTTCAAGGAAATAGACCGGCAATATGTGCTGGATTCCATTGACTCAACCTTTGTTTCCAGTGTTGGTGAATATGTGGACAGGTTTGAACGAGAACTTGTATCCTACCTGGGAACCGGCCATGCCGTTGCCACGGTCAACGGAACTGCCGCCCTCCAGGTGGCCTTGAAACTTGCTGGCGTCGGAAACGGGGATGAGGTCATCACCCAGCCCCTCACCTTTGTGGCAACGGTCAATGCCATTGCCCATAATAATGCCGTGCCTGTGTTTGTCGATGTAGACAGGGAAACCCTTGGCCTGTGCCCGGATGCCCTTGAACGATTCCTGGAACAGACAGCCCGGAAAAAACCCCGGGGAACCATTAACAAAATCAGCGGCCGGAAGATTGCAGCCATTGTTCCCATGCATACTTTTGGCCATCCCTGCCGGATGAAACAGATAATGGAACTGGCAGATCATTGGGAGATCAGCGTTGTTGAAGATGCGGCCGAATCCCTTGGGTCAAGGATTTCAACACAACATTGCGCCACCTTTGGCACTCTGGGGGTTTTGAGTTTTAACGGGAACAAAACCATTACCTGCGGCGGGGGCGGTGCCATTGTCACAAATGATAGCAATCTTGCACAAAGGGCCAAACATTTGACCAGCACGGCCAAGGTAAAGCATAAGTGGGAGTTTTCCCACGACGAAATCGGGTATAATTTCCGGATGCCCAATTTAAACGCTTCCCTTGCATGTGCCCAGCTTGGGCAATTGGAGAGTATCCTTAAGGACAAACGAGAATTAGCTAGGGCCTACGAGATTTTTTTCAGGGAAGCCGGGTGGGGGAAATTTGTTACAGAGCCCCAAGGGTGCACCAGCAACTATTGGCTGAATGCGGTGATGACAGCGGATCAACGACAACGGGACGAGTTTTTGGCAAAAACAAATGAATCCGGCATTGCGACCCGGCCTGCCTGGCAGCTCATGCCGGATCTTCCCATGTATAAACACTGCCAGAAAGACGATTTGAAAAATGCCAGGTGGCTTGCAAAACGGATTGTAAACCTGCCGAGCAGTGCGAGGATCAATGTATAGGAGGGAGATAGTTCTTATCGGCGGCGGCGGCCATTGCCGCTCCTGCATCGATGTTATTGAAAGCGCTCGGGAATTTAAGATTGCAGGCATTGTGGAGCAGCCCGGGAAAAATAAATCTATCCTGGGTTATCCGGTTTTAGGCTGTGATGGGGATCTTGAAAAGTTAAAAACCAGGTATGAATATGCTTTGATAACCATCGGTCAGATGGGATCTTCCATGCTTAGGCAAAAAATTTTTCATCAGTTGAAAAAGCTTGGGTTTGCCTTGCCGGCGGTGGTTTCCTCCCTGGCCCATGTTTCAATCCATGCAAGTTTGGGTGAAGGGACCATCGTCATGCACCAGGCATTGGTAAATGCCGGTGCAAGAATCGGGAGAAACTGTATTTTAAACACCAAATGCCTTGTGGAACATGATGCAATAATCGGGGACCATACCCATATCTCCACAGGTGCCGTGCTCAACGGGGAGACGGGGATCGGTTCCGGCAGTTTCGTGGGGTCCAATGTCACCATTGTCCAGGGGGCCAGGTTTCCTGACAATTTGTTTTTTAAGGCAGGAAGCCTTGTGTGCAGCGAAAGTGACGGGCAGACCATAAGGGAGAATCATGGTTTCTGAACCAGTATTCATCATAGCGGAAGCCGGGGTAAACCACAACGGGTCCCTTGACCGGGCCAAAGAAATGGTAAAGGCAGCGGCCGCTGCGGGCGCTGATGCCGTAAAATTCCAAACTTTCAGCGCAGACACCCTGGTCAGAAAAGATGCCGTCAAAGCCGATTACCAGATAAAATCATCGGGTCCGAATGAAACACAATTTGAGATGTTGGAAAAGCTGGAACTCTCTTATGCGTCACACCTGGAGCTGATCGAAACCTGCAAAGATCATGGGATTGAATTTTTATCAACCCCCTTTGACCTGACCGCCATTGACCTGCTCAAGAAGATCGGAATCAACAAATGGAAAATTCCTTCCGGGGAAATTACCAATTTGCCCTATTTAAGGAAGATCGCCTCCTTTGGACAGGAGATAATCCTATCAACGGGCATGGCGGATCTTCAGGAAATTAAGGCGGTGTTTTCTGTATTTACAACTGCTGGACTTTCACTGAGCAAGATAACCGTCCTCCATTGCAATACGGAATACCCAACCCCCATGCAGGATGTGAATCTTAGGGCCATGCAAACCATAAAGGAGGCCTTCCCCGGGGTTAAGATCGGCTATTCCGATCATACAAAAGGTATTGAGATTCCCATTGCCGCAGTTGCCATGGGAGCTGTAATGATTGAGAAACATTTTACCCTGGATAAGAACCTGCCCGGCCCGGACCACAAGGCCTCCCTTTCATCGGATGAGTTGGCCCGGATGGTCAGGGCTGTCAGAAATATTGAAATGGCCCTTGGTAATGGAATAAAAAGACCAAGCCAATCAGAAGAAAAAAATATTTACATTGCCCGTAAAAGCATTGTGGCGGCATGTAGCATTGCTGTCGGGGACACATTTACCAGGGACAATCTGATGGCAAAAAGGCCGGGGAACGGAATAAGCCCCATGAAATGGGATGAAATCATTGGTCGGTGCGCAACAAAAAATTATAAAAAAGATGATATGATTGATGCGTAAAATATGCGTATATACGTCCACCCGGGCGGAATATGGTCTTTTGAAAAATCTGATAGGAAAAATTCATGAAAGCCCTGAGCTTGCATTGCAATTGCTTGTCAGCGGGACCCACCTAGTTTCGGACCAGGGAATGACTATCAAAGAAATATATGGGGACGGATTTGCGCCTGATAAATGTGTGGATATCGATCTTACAGATGATTCTTCAAAGGGCATCTGCCATTCCATGGGCATTGCCATTTCTGAATATGGAAAATTTTTTGCTGAACAAGCGCCGGATATAGTGGTCATTCTGGGTGACCGGTTCGAAGCCTTTTGCTGTGCAGTGGCAGCCCAGGTGTCTTGCATTCCAATTGCCCATATCCACGGGGGAGAAACGACACAAGGGGCCATCGATGAGGCCTTCCGCCAAAGTATCACCAAGATGGCCCACCTCCATTTCCCCTGTTGCGAGGTGTACAGACACAGAATTATCCAGATGGGAGAGCAACCCGGACATGTTTATGATGTGGGAGCCCTGGGGGTTGAAAATATCAGACGGTTGCCGCTCATGGCACGAAAAGATCTTGAAACGTCAATGGATTTCAAACTGGAAAAGCCGTTTTTCCTTGTCACCTTCCATCCCACGACCCTGGAAAAAAACACTTTTGAAGAGCAATTTGCAGCGGTTCTGGCTGCATTGGATACCTATCCGGACCATAAAGTTATTTTCACCGGATCCAATGCAGATACCGGCGGCAGGGTGATCAACCAAATGCAGGATGCCTATCAAAAGAGGAACCCTGGTAAATGTTTTGTGATACACTCTCTTGGATACCGAAGATATCTGTCTGCCATGAAATTTTGTGACGCAGTCATTGGAAACTCTTCCAGCGGTATACTTGAAGCACCGGCCCTTAAAATTCCGACAATCAATATCGGAGACCGTCAGAAGGGAAGGCTCAGGGTTCAAAGTATTCTTGACTGTGATCCTTCTAAAAGATCCATACTGGCGGCTTTGAAAAAAGTACAGAATAAAGCGTTTCACTCAAATCTGGCCGACATGACCCTTCCCTTTGAAAAACCCGGCACCTCAATAATGATTAAGGAAATATTGGAAAAGGCCGATTTAAAAGATATCCTAAAAAAAGAATTTTATGATATTACATACAAATCAACCATCAGGGATATATGGGAAGAAAAATGAAAGATTGGAAAAAAACATTGGTCGGGCCTGAAACCAGCATAAAAGAGACCATTGCGGTAATCGACAAGAGTGCGCTCCAGATTGCCGTTGTGGTTGATGCTGACCATAAGCTCCTTGGAACGGTTACAGACGGTGATATCCGCAGGGGTATCTTAAAGGGCATCAGCCTTGATGAACCTGTGAAGCGTATCTTTTATGTGTCCCCCCTTACCGCCTCCATTGACGATGATCCAAAGACCATGCACAGGATCATGAAAGAGCAGGTGATCAATCAGCTGCCCATTGTTGATCATGACGGCCGGGTTGTTGAACTCATGTTTTTAAGGGATATCCTGAAGGAAAATAAAAATAAAAATCCTGTTGTCCTCATGGCTGGAGGCCTTGGCACAAGGCTTCGACCCTTAACAGAAGACTGCCCCAAGCCCCTTTTGAAGATCGGAGGAACCCCTCTGCTTGAAACGATTCTTGAGGGTTTTATCAACAAAGGGTTTGATACGTTCTATATTTCAGTTAATTATAAAGCCGATATGATCGAGAAATATTTTGGAAACGGTTCCAAATGGGGTGTCAGCATTGAATACCTGAGGGAAACACAACGACTTGGCACTGCCGGAAGCATTAAACTGCTGCCTGAAAAACCGTCTCTGCCGTTTATCGTGATGAATGGGGATCTTCTGACCAAGGTTGACTTTAAGCAGCTGCTGGAATTTCATATTAATAACAATAAGCTCAGCAATGCCATGGCAACCATGTGTGTTAGGGAATACAACATGCAGGTTCCCTATGGAGTGATCAAACAGGAAGGCAACCGGCTGGTGGGGTTGGATGAAAAACCTGTTCAGCGATTTTTTGTCAACGGCGGCATCTATGTTTTCCAACCGGACATGATTGATCTGATACCGGATGACCAATATTTTGATATGACCCACCTGTTTGATAAAATGATGGAAAAAGACCATAAAACTGTGGTGTTTCAGATCCGGGAATACTGGATGGACATCGGGCACAAGAGAGATTTTGAAACGGCTGACGGGGAGTACGGTGAAATATTCTGGGGGTAGAAAGACCCAAATCAATTTTTTAAGGAGTCTGTTTGATTTTTAATAAACACAATCCATATACTTGGTTAAAAAAATTAAATACAACGATTCTGTCTTCACACTGCAGAAAGGGCATGGAATCAGTTGATTTGGAAGAAGGCTGCTGTGTTGGCGGCAATATGATAAACACCGCAATTGAGAAAGACGCAAGCATCTGGTGGGTGGGCAACGGTGGAAGTGCGGCCATTTGTTCCCATCTGTCCCAGGATCTGCTCAACAAGCTCGGTGCACGGTCTTTTTATCCGGGAGATGCGTCTTTGATGACCTGCATGGCCAATGATTTTGGCTATGAAAATGTATATCTTCACCCCCTTGAAAAACTGGTAAGGCCGAAAGATCTTTTGATTGCCATTTCAAGCTCCGGCAATTCTGAAAATATTCTTCTGTGTGCTGAAATGGCATTGGAAAAAGGATTGGACCTGATTAGCCTCAGCGGCTTTAACGTTGACAACAGGCTTTGGAATATCCAAAGCAACCTGTCTTTTTTTGTGCCGGCAGATCTTTTCGGTATCGTGGAATTAAGCCATGAGGCTATCCTCCATGGGATCATAGAATCCCTCTGGCTTGAAAAGAGAGATGCGTTGACAGCGGCAAATGCCTTAAAAGAGGAATGTGTTAATCTTGTTTAAGGACAAGAAAATACTGGCCATTATTCCTGCCAGGGGGGGGTCAAAAGGGGTTGTCGGGAAAAATATCAAGCAGGCCGGGGGAAAGCCCCTGATCGCCTGGATCATTGAAGCTGCAAAAAAATCCAATCATATTGATCGCCTGATTCTCTCTTCCGATGATTGTAAGATTATAAGCGTTGCCCAAAAATACGGGTGCGAGGCACCCTTTGTCCGTCCATCCGACCTTGCCCAGGATCACAGTTCTGCTTCCGATGTTGTTTTGCATGCCCTTGTTGAGATTTCCGGATATGACTATGTGATGCTGCTCCAGCCGACTTCTCCGCTGACCCAGGCCACAGATATAGACGGATGTATTGAATCCTGTATAAATTCCAATGCAACATCCGTCATATCTGTAACAGAACCCGGTAAAAGCCCCTACTGGATGTTTAATATGGGCAAAGAAAACAGGCTTGTCCCTGTTCTTGGAAAAAAATACCTGACCATGCGCAGGCAGGATCTTCCCTTGGTATATGTGCCCACAGGGGCTGTTTATATTGCAGAAACCCAATGGTTTTTAAAAAACAGGTCGTTTTATTCAGATGCAACAACCGGCTGTGCAATCCCACAGGAACGGTCTCTGGATATCGATTCTGAATTTGATTTCAGGTTATTTGAAACAATTGTTTTGAAAAGGAGGAGAAAATAGGCACCATGCCCCCTCAATTTAACTTCTGCACCCAGCCATGGGCCAATCTATTCTTGCACAATTCCGGTAGAATCCAGCCGTGTTGCATGAATTCTACATCCATAGGAAATATCCACCAGCACAATATTAATGACATATGGAATGGAGACCGGATAAAGCAGATCAGGGATCATATCCTTAAAAAAGAATATGCCAAAGCTGGATGCAAAACCGGCTGCCCGGTTCAGTATCAGCTGGAACAGGGTATTCAGCCCTACAGCTTTCCCTTGGATTGGGAAACTTCAGCACAATCATGCGATTGCTTTGGGAAAAATTTTGAGAGATTTAGAGAAGGTTTGGACAAAAGGCTTTTACATGTATCCCATCTGCCGTTGTGGGTGGATGTTCAGCCGACCGAAGCATGCAATATGGCCTGCATAATGTGTCATCAGCAGCACAGGAAAAAAGAGCGTATTCCGTCTGAACTTATTACACGTTTTCTGGATTGGACGGAAGCCATGCATACCTTGCGGTTTCAGGGTGGAGAAATATTTCTTGATTCCGATATGTCACTGTCCCTTCTCAAGCTAAAACGCCGGTTTAAACCACACCAGCAACTGCACGTCATTACCAATGGGTCTCTGCTCAATGAAAAAAGCATCCGTGAACTGATGGCACCCCCCAACCCCATACGTTTTATTGTCTCAATTGATGCGGTGGAGCCTGATACTTACAAAAAAATTCGCCAGTCTTCCTTGTTTCACCGGGCCTGGAAAACCATGACACTGATGGCAGAACTCCAGAAGAACATGGGAAAAAATGACATTGTTCAATGGAATTATGTGGTGATGAAAAGCAATTTTCATCAGATCGAAGAGGCGGTTCGGATTGCGGCAAAAATCGGAATCAATATTTCTTTCCAACCAATTATCGGGCCATACCCTGAGGAAAATATTTTCGATAATCCTGCAATCCGCCCTGAGGGAGCCCTTGAGCAGATGGAAGGATGCCGCCAGTTGGCATCGGCACTTTCAGCGCCCAATGTATCTCTGGAAAATATTTGTCGGCAATTGCAGTTGCCGCAAGGTGAGAAATAGAGATGAAAACAGAACAATCATGAATTCCACTCTGAAAATACTGGGCTTGGGGCGCTGTGCCATCGGTCTTCTGAGAAAAAACCTTCTCAAAGAACCGGAACCAACCCTCACAGCAAAACAAGAGATCGTATTTGATCATCACTATATTCTAAATCCATTTCCCTGTACCCAGCCCAATGTGTGTGACGATACACTGCAGGAGATAGGACATTACCAATGTGTTCCCAGCCTCCAGGACCAATTTCACGGGCTTGACCGCATAAAAGAGTATCAAATATGCATCATTGAAATTTTTCCGCCGGCACCTTTATATTTTCATGAAAACCTTGAGATTTTTGCATGTTTCGAATCATTTACAACAGAATTGCAAACAGGCGGGTTTGAATCTGAATTGATCAATAACCCGGAACATCCTTCTCATCTTGATCCCGAAACATATATTTTCAATCTTTCCAAACTCATTGAATCTGTTCAAAAAGGAAACAAAGCAATATCGATCATTCTGCTCAACGCAGAATTATTATATGATCAGATGGGAAATCAGTTGGGTTCTCCTCTCCTGCACCAGATTATGGACAGTGTTAAGCGCAATGTTTTAAAATCATACAAAGAAGTCTCTTTGCTTGATATGAATGATGTTGTTTCACAGTTATCAAAAAAAAAGTTGTGCTTTTTTGAAACAGAGTTCCCGCTCCTTTACATACGACATACGCCGGATCTTGAGCCAATAGCAGTTGCACGGGACTGCAAACACGCATCTCCGCGCCTGCGCCATTGTTTTGCACTGGCGTTTTACAAGCTTCTTATGCAAAATGGATATTCCTGCCCAAAGATGGAATCATGGGACACAGGGGAGCCCGCCTTGCCCCATGACTACGAACAAAGAGCAGCGGCCTTTCTTTCGGAACACAATAAAAATTTTCATGTTTTTTTTAAGGATTCCAGGCTATTTTCTCAATATATCGGCTATGTTCTTGATACAAATGATACCAGGGGTCATGAAAATTTAAGAAACTATATCCAAGATTTTGGTTCCTTTGATATTCGGGAAGGCCAGGACCTGGTTACTGGCCTTTATCACATTCGGACCCTTGCTGCTTATCTTTTTGCAACAAAGGAACCTTTATTGACAAGCCTCTGTCTTATTGGTATGCGGGTGCTTTTATTTCCGAAAACCGTCCATGATCACTATATAACCTATGTATTGTTGTGGATAAAAAACATTGGTCTTGTGGCCAGACAAATCATTCATTGCAACAAACATATTTCAGCCCAGCCTTTCCATATTTTCTTACAAAGACTTAGGGAAAAAGAGTACTTGCACAATCACGAGGTCGTCAGGCAGGTGCTTTCCTTTGAGAATGCTTGCCCGCCATTGGATGAATCCTGTCCTCCTGAAAAATGTTTCCAAAAAAAAATTCGGAGAGTAGGTATTTTCCTTCCCCGTTCTACCCCCTTGTATATGTCCATGTTCTTTGGGTTAAAACGGGGGTTTGAGCAAATGGGGATTGAGGTTTCCGGCTGGACAGAGCTCCTGGAAGAAAAGGCGCTCCTTGAGTTCTGCCGTCAGTTTAAACCTGATTTTATCTTTGAGATGAACCGGAGCAGAAAACAGCTGCCGAATTTTCCCCAAGAGATTCCCCATGTCTGCTGGATTGTCGATTTGATGGGAAATGAATTTTCATATTTTCAAGGCAGTGAAATCCTTTATTCTTTTACCACGCTCATGCCACAATGTTTTACAAAAAATACAGATAGCTATATTGACTGGCTTCCGCCAGGTATTGATCCTAAAATCTATTACCCAAAGGAAAGTCCATTCCTCTATGATTTTTCGTTCATCGGCCATATCCCTCTGCCATGGAATAAACAAGAGCTTGAGCGTCCCTTGTACCCTCATGACAAGGAGAGCAAAATATTCGCTGATTTTATCAACGAGTATGATCGTTTGTGGGAAATATCTCCAAAACAGCCGACACCTCCGGAAAGTCTCAATTCCATGATGGGGCGGTATTCGTTGTTGCAGGAAGAAAATCAGGATATTGATATAAAGGATGTGACCCTTCGATATGATATTCTTTTCCGTTCCCGGAGAATCAATATCAGAAAATTAATCATTGACACCATATTGCCAGTTTCAGAATCAATAGCAATTTTCGGTCCTGAAAACTGGAAACAATGGCCAAGATATGAAAAGTTTTATCATCGATTCGTTGAAGATCCGAACCATCTGCGGGAAATTTATCAAACTTCACGCCTGAACATTCATGAAGGTGCCGGACTTCATATGCGGTCACTGGATTGTTTTGCTTCTGGAGGCTGCCTGTTATACCTTGACGTGGATGAGCGTAACGGAGTCGGGGCTGGCCTGGAGTTTTGTTTTGAAAAAAACAGACATTATGTGGAATTGGACAAAGAGGATTTTTCCTATCAGCTTAAACATTTGTTATCGGATGAAAAACACCTTCGCCATATTGGTTTGGAGGCAGCAAAGTTAACCCATGAAAATCATTCCTGGGCGCAAAGGGCAAAGAAAATCATCCAGGACATCAATTATGTTAAATCATAATCGCAACCAGGACCAGATACGGATAAACAATTTTAAGGATTAACACATGAAAATATTATTGGTTGCCCCTTCATATTTTCCCCAGGTGAATGCCGCCTATTTCCCTCTCGGGCTTGCCCATGTGGCTTCCTATGCCAGGGGAAGTGGTCACAGGGTGGAGGGTCTCAACCTGAATCATTATTCGGATCCGGAACGATACGATCTTTTGCAGGAGACACTCGCAGCCGGTGAGTATGATGTTGTCGGTATTACAGGCTTATCTGTCTGCTTTAATGAAATCGAGAAATTGATAAAACTGATCAGAGAGGCAGACCCCGGGTTGCCGGTGGTATTGGGAGGCGGTATTACCTCATGTGAAGCCTTGCTGGTGATGCAAACACTCAAACCAGATTTCATGGTCATTGGCGAGGGTGAGATTATCTTTGTCAACCTGCTTGATGCCATTGCACAGGGGGGCCTTTTATCTGGCGTGAAGGGGATTTGGTACTGGGAAGCAGATGCACCAGTTTGCACCGGTATTGGTCCTGTGGTGGAGGATCTTAACCTGTTGCCGGAGCCTGATCTTGAATTGATGGGGATTGAACAGAATATTGCCCTTCAGAAGGATTCCCGTATCAGTTACCACCTTGTTCGCTACGATATCGAAAGGTCGATTCATGTGCTTGCCAGTCGTTCATGTCCCTTTAAATGCACTTTCTGCCACCATGCAGGCATGGGCAAATATAAGACCCATGATATTGATCGGGTTGTGGCCCAGATAGAACAATATGTAAGGAAATATAATGTCAACCGTATTTCAATCCTGGATGAACTTTTTTCAGCAAATAAAAAAAGGTTGCAATCTTTTTGTAACCGTCTGATGGAGAAGAAACTCAATATCAAGTGGTTTTGCCAGCTGCGCGTGGATCAGCTTGATCTGGAATTGCTGGAATTGATGAAGCAGTCCGGCTGTGATTTCATATCCATCGGAATCGAAAGCGGTTCAGATATTGTTTTGACCAGCATGCAAAAAAAAATAAAGGCAGTTGATATTGCAAATGCCGCAAAGATGTTGCGCAAGGCAAATATTGGTTTCCAGGCCAATTTTTTATTTGGAGACCCGTGCGAAACACAGGAAACGATAACGGAATCGTTGCGGTTTCAGCAGGAAAATGAGCTTTTTTTCGTTGACTGGTCAGCAGTGATTCCCTATGCCGGTACCCAGATTTTCGACTATGCCTGGGAAAAAGGGCTTATACATGACAAGGTGCAGTTCATGCGAAGTCAGTGCGATATATCCGGCTATTTGTATAAACATCAAATCAATATGACAAAGATGACGGATGCTGAATACCAGGACTGGTATATCCGGTTGCGGGAGATAAACGATTTGAATCACCGGAAACGCCTGGCCGTGGTGAAGCAGGCAGTTCCGGCTGGCAAATGGCAGTCTAACCTGACCATCGCGTGTCCTTCCTGTCAATTTTTGTTTAATACGGATTTTTGTTATCCGCTGGCATCCCACGGGGACGGCAGAATCAATCTGGATTCCCCGGTCGCCATGCAAGGTGTAAACCTTCTTTGTCCCGGATGTTTCCGCAAGATGCATTTGATGCCCAGGCAGATTCCGCACATTGAGGTGTTTTTTAAACGGTTTCAGGAGAAGGTTGATCAGCTCAGGGAATCCGGCGCTGATGTGGCGGTCCTTCCAGCCATGGACCGGTATTATTCCGTATTTAAAGATGACATATCCCTGGATGGTTTAAATGTGGCAGCGGTGCTTGATAGCAGAAAATTCAGGATCGGGAAGGAATTTTTAGGGCAGGAGGTCAAATCCTTTGATCAACAAAGTATTCAGGAATATAAGGAGGGCGTTTTTCTGATACTGCCCTGGGTGGAGTATCGGAAGGCGGTGGATATCTTAAAAAATGCCGGGATTCCCGGTGAAAGAATTTTGTCATGGAATCAGTCATTTGAGGGGTAATGGTTAAGGGGCAGCTTTGCCAGTGCGATTAGCAAAGTAAATGTGATAAATACAACAGATTCAAACGAGCCATGAAACATAATGATCATAAAAAAAAAGTATTCAAAAATAAATCAATGTTCGGCACAAGGTCTGATAGAAGCGGCAATAAACTTGTTCTATTCAGACGATAATCATCTTCAAATTGAACATGGGCCCAAGGAAATTTTTACCTATCGGTTTCAAAGCCGGAATGACTTTCCGGGTGACAAGGAAATACTTTTTATCCCCCCCAACGGCTCCCTTAAAAATTTTGATTTTTCCATTTTCCGGATTGCGAAATATTTAAAAGATCTTAATATAAAGACCCGTCTTCTGTCGCTTGAGCCGCCACCGGAAAATTTTGTTCACCTGTTCGGGGAAATATACACACCGAAAACAACAACGGAGTTTCTCGATCTGCTCGGAACCATCCCAAGATCACAGATATTTTACAGGGGCTGGATGCATGCATATATCTTTGGCGCCTTCCTGGTAAAATATTTCCCAAACACAATTATCAATATAAAAGACTGGAATTTCTGCGACCGGCCAAGATACCATTTTCTCTTTGGGGATCTTTCTCTCCATGATTTTGAAGGAATTGACTATACCTTTAAGAATGCCAGGGCCATTCTTTCCCACTACACAGAAGAAGAAACCGACAGATGGGCAAAAGAACACAATTGCAGCCCAGGCAAATTCGTCTTTTTTCCGGAATTATGCAATGAAGAGAACTTTTGCCAATTGATTCCCGAAAAGCCTATGGACAAAATTTCTCTGGTTATGGCCAGCTCATTGCCGCCAAACAATCTCCCCGTGGATATGTTTCCTGGTAAAACTATATTCAGAGATACCCGATTATTGACTCGAAAGGGCCTGATGATTGATTTTGTGGTTCCGGAAGCTGTTTTTTCAAGGACCCTATTAGAAAAAAAACTATACTTGGACGTATTATACGAGTCCCGATTCAACCCAAACTTCAATCTGGTTAAAGGAAGGGCGTTGGCTGCCCAGGTTTTGCAATTGTACCATTATGGCTTTTTCATGCTCTCTAATGTATCGATCGAGGAAAGGCTTTTTCAGCATGCTATTCCAAGCAAATTCGCCCTGTATCTGGAGGCGGGACTTCCGGTCTTGGTAAATGAAAAAATTGAATCGTTATCAAAAATAGTTGAGGATAACGGTCTTGGTTATGTTTTTTCAGATAAAAAAATCGAAATGCTTCCGAATGAACTGCAAAAGATTCATCATCAATATGATGAAATGAGCAAGAATGTTTGTGCCTTTAGAAATAAATTTACGTATCAGTCCTTTGATATCCTGGAAAAACTAATATTCTAATGGTCGCTTTATTCGGATGAACATTATAGGTGAAATTTCTCGATGTTGGAGAGGATTGCTGTCGGTTTGGATGGATGATAGGAGATCGATGACAAAGGGGTGAATATGGGAGGGAATCCCTCTGGAAGAAATCTGCTCGCAGGAATGCGCTTGGAAATACTATGCCATATCATCAACTACAGGAAGCACCATTTGGTGGATGAATATATTTTTTCCCATCTGGAATCCGGATTCCAGGTAGGGTTGTGCTGTTACAGCATACGATGGACCATGCATGTAGTCATAGGCGAGCAGTATCTGGTCCACACCTTCCACTCTGTGGGAAGGCTCGTGGAACTTCAGCTGCAGTGCCGTGGGGAGTTGGGCGGCAACCTTTCGAGAAAGCCAATCAATACCGATAACCGCCACGGGTTTTTCGGTCGACAGGCCCCCCAGAGTGAGCAAGGCTTTACCCTTTCGGGCTTCCACGGTCAGCGAGTGGGGCGTAAGATAGGTGAGCCCCAAGCCGGCTTTCTGCATTGCTTCAATGTAGTCTGAATAGGACCAATGAATATTGTAGGGATCGACCATGTAGTACTCAATAAAATGCAGGTAGCGTTGGTACAAAGACTTCTGGAATGAGTATGGAAAATTCCGGAAATAGAAATGTTTCAGAAGGGCGTTGCCGGAGGGGGAAATTAACCCCTGCAGAACCGCTTGCCCAAGGGAAAGAATCTTTCCAGGGATCAATCCTTTCTGTCTTGCGTGGCGCAGTTTGCGGCTGAGAGCAAGATCGTAACCGTTGTAGAAACTGGAAACTATTATGATTCCTTCGGGAACCAGAAGGCGTGCAAGAGAGTGAAAAAGAGTTTCCAGGCTCAAGGTCGGTATATGTGGTACAACACCGACCAGAAGGAGTGTATCGATTGATTCTTGTGGTATATACCTGTCTAATTCATCGAAAGAGCATCGTATGTACTCGAATGCTTTTCCGGGCAGGGATTCACGGATTGTTTCGATGTGGCTGGTTGGTTCAACAACGATGTAACGCTTGACATGGTCGAGCAAACCGCAACGATGCAGTGACCGGGTATATCTGCCTTTTCCGGCCCCGATTTCCACAACCACCCGGTTCGCGAACAGGCCGGATTTGAACAGGCCAAGAGACCTAAGCTGGTCTTCTGACACATAGAGACTGTCAGGAGAATAGTCAAGAAAACTCCTTTTTTTAAAATAGTTGTCGTAGAACTGAATGGCCGGGGACTGAGAATTTAATTTTAATTGTTTCTGTAAAAGGTTTAAACCCCCGCCTTATAGGCGGGTAGCATTCTGCTAGCAGTTGGTTTATAATGGCTGGTATGAAATACCGTCGAGGAAGCCATACAAAGTATAAGATAGAATATCATTTTGTTTGGGT
>JAFLJU010000311.1 GCA_022712835.1 Desulfobacteraceae bacterium | reverse complement strand
AACAGAAAGGAGTCAATCATGGGTTGTCAATTGGACGAACAATTAATTAAACAAACCATTTCTTTTCACGGGCATTCATGCCCCGGGCTTGCCATTGGCATAAGGACCGCCGAGCTTGCTATCCAGAAACTTAACATTCTTCCTTCCTCATCCATTGTCTGTGTGGTGGAAACCGATATGTGCGCGGTGGATGGGATTCAGTTTCTGACCGGATGTACCTTTGGCAAGGGAAACCTGGTCCATAAAGATTTTGGGAAAGCCGGATTTACGTTTTTTGACAGGGAAGCCAACCTGGGGTTTCGGGCTGTTTTTCTGGATGATGCCATCAAAAATCTGCCAGATCCTGCCGGGCTTTCCGGGAAAGAAGCCAGAACTTTTCACATCATGGCGGCAGATCTTGATGCCTTATATGAAATCACCCCCATAGCCCTTCCACCGGTCAAGCCAGCCAGAATCTTACAAAGTATCACCTGCCAGGAATGCGGGGAAAAGGTCATGGAGTCCCGACTGAGAAGATTTGACGGGAAAGATCTTTGTATCCCCTGTTTTACGGGGTATGAACAAAAAATCTAATGGGATTAGGATCCATCGGACGGTGGATCCCCCTTGAAATTTTTGTCTGTTTTCAATGCTTTATCGATATCAATAACGGTACCCTGGGGGAATTGTTTGGTTTCATAGCTGGTGATTTTGATCAGATTCCGGGTGGTTTTGGACATCCGCTCCACTTGTTCCTGGATGCGTTGAACCCTTTTTGAAAGGGGATGGTCCGGTTCAAGGTCCATTAACATGATTTCAGCATTGCCTAGTATCACTTGCAGGGGCTGGTTCAGTTCATGGCAGACGGCCCCTGCCATTTCCATCACCCCTGTCATTTTTTCATGCGTCAACAGCGACGCTTCCGCCTGCTGGCGTTTTTGGATCTGACGGTTTAAAAACAGCATGCCCAAAATTGTGCCTGAAACGCCAATGGTCCACAAAAACAGGTAGATGATGCTCAATGTGGTGATATTGGCTTGCTCAATGGCTGCATGGGGAGCCATGGGAATGGAGATGCTGATACCGCCCCTGATGTCGCCTAATTTGTAGCCCTGTTCTGCGTGACAGGTCAGGCATCCTTTTTCCGTTATCAAGGGACGCATGAGACGCAAGTGATCTGTTTGATCTACAATTTCAATGGAACTAACCTCTGATTCTCCTCGTTCAAACCGTTTAAGTGCGGCTTTCTCCCATGGATCCGGCGCATTTTGGGGACGGATGGGTTTTAAACTGGTAATATGGCCACGGCGTCCATGGTTTTTTGTTGCCAGTTCATGGACCTGTCGAGTCATGTATGCCGGATTGATTTTGGTTAGGAGAACCCCATCCGGGGTCTGGATTTCCCGATGCCGTGTTTTGAGATATGTATTGGGTTGAGTGTCTTTTGTTACCGGAACGTAGACCCCGCCATGGCTTGCATTCCATCGTCTGTAAACCACATCGTTTTGAAAAGCATTTCTTGCCTCGATTCTGGCTGTTTCAAGGGTTCCTGTCCGGATGACCTGGCTAAGCCAGAGCCAGGAAGTCAAAATGAGCAGGGACCATACACAGGTGATACCAATGGCAGGACCCCATAACCGGATGGGCTTGTGTTTTGTTTTGTCTGTGTCAGGTTTTGTCAAAGTGTGTTCCTGTTAATGGGGGTCGGGTAAGATACAAGTATTTTGCAATTTTCTTATGGCCTGGTCAACCAAAGAGTTTTTATTTGATTTTTTTCGGCTGGAAAAATGGGAAGAGTACAGAAACCGTCGTGTTTCCATCACATGGGGTCGCTGTTCTTTTCTGGCATTTTTCAATGGTGCCGGGACAGATATCGGCATCATCTGGCAGCTGGGAGCACCGCTTGGAAGTCATCTTGATTTTAAAATGGTGTCGTTCGGAAAATATTTTCATTCGCAGCAGATCCGCCCCTTTTCCGCCGGCACCAAAATCGTAGGGCCGTTTGGACGAATAATTCAGAGTGGCCTGGGGAGTGAAAAAACCTTCAAATATTCTTTTCTGTGCTTCTTTCGTCAATCCGACCCCCTGGTCCTGGACCATGAATTCAACCCCCTTGCCCTTGTGATGGACCAGAATATCTACTTTTCCGCCGTCCGGGGTATTTTCGACGGCATTTCGGATCAGTCCATCAATTATTTTTGTTAAGGGGTCCAAAGGCATTCCAATGGGGGCAGATGCTTTAAGCCGTAATGAGGTTTCCACCTGCCGATGGGCAAAGAGGGGGGCTATTTTTTCAACCCTGTCCTCAACAAACTGATTCAGAAAGATTTTCTGCACCACAATATCCCTTGAAGAGAAAATATCATCCAATTTTTTCCGAACCTTGGCGATTACCCCTTTTTCTCCGATTTCATCCGCAATCAAAGCTTCAATGGTGTCCTCACATTGATCAAAGATCAGGGAAAATACATTCTGGTGTACAAAGGATTTTTTTTCGACAATATCATACACTTCATCCTCGATACCCAGAATTCGGTCCAGGTTTCTGCGGATCCTTTCCAGGGTTAATACCCAGTCTTTCTCGGGCAGAAGATCCAGTTTTTTGGATAGGATTTTAAAGGAGCTGAGCAGGATGGCCACCGGTGTTTTTAGTTCGTGGGACAGATGGCTGATCATCTTATCCTTGGCAGCATTCAAGCCTTTGAGCTCCTGGTTGGCCTTTTTCAGTTCTTCTGAAACCTCTGCATTTTCAATGGAAAGGGCCACGGTAGCGGAAATGGTAGTTAAGATTCCCAGATCGGTCTTATCAAATTCCCCCTCTTTTTTATTGTCGGCGGTGATCACACCAATGATGCGTTCTTTTGTCCGCAGGGGAACCACCATGACATTTTTGACCTTGTGCCCGATTTTTTCATCCCGATTCTGGTGCAGGGCATGATTGTCGGGTAAAGAGGTCATGATGATGGGATTTCCGGTTTTGATTACCTGGCCGGAAATAAGTTCATCCACGGGGAAACGAATTTTTTTGATCCGTTCCTGGGTGCCGGGATCATCGTGAACCACGCTTAAAAAATAAAATTCTTTCTGGTTCTCATCCAATAAAATGACATTGGCACCTTCTGTTCCGAGCAATTGTTTTATTTCCACGCTTACATACTGCATGATTTTGCTCAATTCCGGGTATTGGGACAATACCTGGCTGATACGGTTCATGCCATTGCGAATCCGGTCCACCCGCTTTTCCATGGTCACATCTCTGAGCACTATAATCATGCTGGTGGGCTGATTTTCTATGTCCCGTTCAATACCCACCCGCATGATGACATCTAATGTTCTTCCTTCCCTGGTCAGCCGTTTGGTGTTTAATTTAATGACGTTTTTTTGGGGCGGCAGTTCAAGGATTATTTTGGACAGTTCATCTTGCAAGGGTTCAGGGATATATTGCCGGCCCTTTTTTCCTTTCAGTTCCCCAAGTGTCCATCCAAAGGTATGGGTAAAGGCAGGATTTAGATAGGATACCAGACCCGATTTGTCCCGGATCAGCACGGGAGAGGGAAGAAATTTTAAAAACCGATTATAATTTTTCCGGGCCGTTTTATCCTTTTCCCCCAGGGTACGGTTCAGAGTCGCCTCCTCTTCAAGGACGCTTATCCGTTTTTTTAACTCTTCATAGGTGGGTTGTGCTGTCATATGTCTTTAATATACTGTTTTCACTTTTTTGTCATGTTTGTTGAACGGATTTTATGAAAATAAAATGATACCTGATTTAATCATTCTAATGTAACCGGCAGTATTCCCCTGGATGGTCTGCGTTTTTGCCGGCAGCAATAATCAATACTACAGCCTGGCATCATATTTCCTTTTTCAATGGCCTGCCGGGTGGCAAAACTATCAAGAAAATCCAGGGCGTTGCCCGTGACAAAGGAAATGAGCTTGATGTCGTTTTCCACTATGAAATCAGCTGGTTCTGTGGAGATGGCACCACAGATTAATGTGTCGGTCTCCATTTGTTGAAGAATTCGGATCAGGTCCCGGGGGGAGTCCGGGTTAAAGGGTATATACCTTTTTTTCAAGATTGTTCTGTTTTCGATCCGGGCAACCAAAAGGGTGCGGGCAGCATCAAAAACAGGGGAAATTCGGTTTCCCCAGATGGTAATGGCGATTTTCACAGGCAATCTCCTCTTTTTTATCTTAATCTGCTTTTTTTTATCCTCTTTTCCTCATCCTCTTTTCCTGAATCGGGACAGCGGTGGGCAGATATGTTCTCCAAATGTATTTTGCAATCCCTGTGCCGGGAGATGAAAATTTGTTGAGTGTAAACAATTTGCTTGTAAAACAATTGGTTAAGAATCTTATTTTCTTGAGAAAAAAATATTTTCTTTATTAGGTCGCAAAAATAAGACTGATTTTGGACCAATGGGTAGCCTATGGCATCCATTACAATGTGATTCCCAGCTTTTTGATTCGCCGGAAAAGGGTGCTTTTGTGAATCCCCAGGGATCTTGCAGCCGCATTTCGATTATAATTGTTTTGGGTCAGCGCATCCATAATCAACTTGGCATGGGCAGATTTGACCGGGTCATCATCTTGGTCGCAGGTAAGCTCGGTATTTTGGGATAAAAAGCCGGGCAGGTGCTGGGGGGTGATAATCCCTTCGGTGCAGAGCACAAAACCATGTTCAATAATATTTTCCAGCTCCCGGATATTGCCGGGAAATGAATGGGCCATAAATGCAGACAGAACGTTTTGATTGATGCCCTGTATGAATTTGCCCTGACGCATATTTAATTTAGTGATAAATCGTTCCACCAGAAGGGGGATATCTTCCATGCGCTGGCGCAGGGGGGGCAGACTCAGCCGGATTACATTAATTCGGTAATAAAGATCCTGGCGGAATTTGTTCTCTGCAACCCGGTCGGCTAGATTTCGGTTGGTGGCTGCAATGATTCTGATATCTGTCTTTTCCTTGGCGATCCCGCCCAGGGGGGTATATTCATGTTCTTGTAGAACCCGCAGCATACTGACCTGGAAGGCGGGACTGGTATCACCGATTTCATCTAAAAAAACCGTTCCCCCATCGGCCAGGCTGAATTGGCCTGGTTTGTCCTTTACCGCATTGGTAAAGGCCCCTTTTTTGTACCCGAACAATTCGGACTCCAGCAGGGTATCTGGAAGAGCCCCGCAGTTGATGGCAATAAACGGCTTATCTCTTCGATGACTCATGTTGTGGATTGCCCTGGCCATCAGTTCTTTTCCCGTTCCGGTCTCTCCCTCAATTAATACGGAGGAGTCAGAGTCCGATATCTGGGGTAGGATATTAAAGATACTTTTCATGGTTGGGGCGTTGCTGATAATATCTTCCACCTGAACATTGCAGGCGAGTTCTTTTCTTAATTCTTCCACCAGTGAATGGTCTCGAAAAGACTCAACCCCACCGATCACATCCCCGTTTTCATTAATCAGCAGGGAAGTGGAGGCGGTAATGGGGATTTTTTTCTTATCGGAGTTGATGATATAGGCGGATGTACTGATAAAGGGCTTTCCCTCTTCCATGGTCTTTTTCAAGGCACAATCTGCTTCACACATATTAGATCTGAAAACTTCCCAGCAGTGGCGACCCATGGCTTCTTTCTTAGCAATACCCGTAATCTCTTCGGCAGCCCTGTTAAACGAGGTGATTTCCCAATTATAATCTATGGTAAACACCCCATCTGATATGCAGTCGAGAATACAGTTCATGGTATCTTCTTCAAGGGGGCCAAATATTTTATTTTTATCCATCTTGAGATTTCCTGAATTTATGAGTTTCTATTTTCGTTTCCATTCTTATCTTTACACGGTTGTTTGCAAATTTGCAACTTTCTTAGGGTCTCTCTAATGGATGGATAGCAATGGGTGTGCCAGGATTTCTTTGGTTGGATAATCTTCTTGAATTGCTTTTATATCAATGAGTTTGGTCGTTATGTATATTGGGTTGTTTTTGGAAGGATGCAAAAAAGAGACGTTTGGTTGCTATCAAAGGTTGTAATATTGCGATCTTGGTGGCGGCAAGATCGGGCGATCCATCTGAGTTGCTATCTTTTTATGGCCTGTCTGAGTTGGCGCACCTTTTTAAAATAGATGATCCGGCAATTTGTTTCCACTTCTAGGAGGGTTGCAAAGGCCTGGGAAAAATCATCCTTTCCTAAGGTAAAGACCCCATGGCCGTATACAATGACATGACTTGATTTTCCAAATGCCTTGGGAAGGGTGTTGCAAAGGCCTGTGGGACCGGTTCCCACCTCTCCCGGAACAATAGGGACCTGGTTGACAAACCTTTTTTTGGGGCAGCGGATATGGCAGTGCTCCCTGTGGGCACAAATGGCTTTTTCGTTTGGGTCACAATCCATTGACAGGATGACGGAGAATTTCGGGTGGCCGTGGAGAATCGCTTCGCAGCCTGTTTGGGCTATGGTTTGGATGTGGGCGGTCAATTCACTGGAGGCTGTGAGCCCTGCACTGGAGGACCCGTCTAAGGGGACCGGATCAATACAGCCTTCCAGTTCGTCCAGGGAACTGCCGGTCTGGCTGATATACAAAATATTGTCCCGGCAATAGGAAACATTTCCGAAATAGGAGTCCACAAGGCCGTATTCCACTGTTTTGCGGCCTGCCTGGACAATGGCGGCATATATCTGTTCTTCCGTTGAAAAAGGACCCCGGGCAAGATCGGGCAGGTCCATCTGGCCAACTGTTAAATGGGACGTTAAATCAGACGGCAAGTCAGACGGCAAATCGGTTCCCACCGTAAGAGACAAAAGATCAAACAGATCGTCACTCTCACGGCTTGTCTTTCCCAATTGAAGATTTTCCAGATAATCGGCAAAAAATTTAACAAAACAGGCAAAGCACACCGAACTTGTTACTACAAATCCCTGTTCCGGGCTGACGGTTCCATGGGCAATAATCGCTGTCCCTTGGAAATTATCCGCATCTTCCGGTGCGGTAACGATGACACATTTTCTTTTTTTTAATGCCTGAATTATTTTGTCTGGTGAAAACTCTCCCACCACGGGCAGATCGTGGAGAAAGGTTCTTGTTTCGCAATCCTTGGGCTCAATCATCTCATTGTCAAGAAGGGCTTGACGGGCTAGAAAATCAACGATTTTATCATAGGGAGGTCCTGGCCGTAAAAAGACCAATGAGTTGATGTTGAGCCCCTTGAAAACCTGTTCAAGGATATCGGTTTCAGGGCCGGTACGATTCCAGACCAGGGTGTCATCAAGGCCTCCCACAATGGGGCTTAGGGGGCCGGTCTCTTCTGCAAGTCCGGCCTGGGCAAGTTTCTTGGCATATTTATTTACAAGTTTGTCCATTGAAGCCCCAATTGTATAGCCTTTGATTTCAGAGGATTACCACAAGGATCCAGCCCCCGGATATCATAGTATTTTTTCCGGGCATTCATAAATGCCTCTCTGTCAATGGGAGGGATCTGGATCTGATTTCCGCTGGTTCCGGGTTCATTGAAAAACCGTTGGGGCAGGTCATCACTTTGAGCGTCAAATCCGTTTAAGCAATTGATGATCCGTTCATTATAATAAATGCGTTCCCCAATGGACATAAGGTCCTGGGCAGAGCTTTCTACTCCGGTGACAGCGGTATAGGCCTTGGCATATTCCTCCAGGCCTGCCGCAAAGAAAATGAACTTGCAGGCGGTCAGAGAATCCACCACAGCGTTGACGTCCTCGGCAATTTTTATGATCCTGGCCTTGCCGCTGAAGCTGAACCGATCGGTTGCCACGGGTTTTCTGAATATTTCATGACTGATGGGATAGGCCCGAAGATGGCAGCCCCCCCGGGTGGAAAGGGCGAAGCCTAAGGCCATGCCATAGGCACCTCTTGGATCATAGGCCGGCAGTTCCATGCCCTTTACCGTCATGGCGGCTTCCGGTCTTCCTAGGGCAGTGGCATAGGCAAAAGCGCCCTTGTTTAATTGTTTCCCCTCTCCCCGGTTCAGGGCCATGTCATCCAGCAATGCCAAAAGGCTATCCTTGGTGAAATCTTGTCCGGTGATTTCCCTCCTTGTCGCAAGGGTAACCCCAGCACTTATGGTATCCATGCCGTAGCGGTTGCAGCGATCATTGGCCTCAAGCACCAGATCCGTGTCCTGGCATCCGATAAGGGCTGTAAAATGGGACATGGTTTCATATTCCGGCAGGGTGAAGGGGTGGTTTCCCCTGGTGCCGATTTTTTTGCACAGAATATGGCAGCCCCGGCAGCCGTATTTCCTGGGTGTATAGCGTTTGGAATATGCCGCTGCGTTGAGTGCGCTGGCCGGTTCAAACCGGGTGGCCTGAAAATTATCCGTGGGCATCATGCGGCGGTTGTCAATAAGATCGTACACCGCCCCTGTGCCAAGATGGGTGAATCCGTACTGGCCCATGAGGGCAGGGGAGGCCGCAGTAAGCCGGATGATCTCTTCCCTGGCTTTCTTTAACCCCTTGGCATCTTTTACCTTTGTGTGTCCCTGACCTTGAACCTGGATGTATTTTAGATGTTTCACCCCAAAGCTACGTCCAAGGCCTGTACGTCCGGCACTATGGTGTTGGTCCACGGTGATCGATGCAAAGCTGACCCCGTTTTCACCAGCCGGTCCGATACAGGCAAGGCTTGCTTTTTTAAGGTTTGGCTTATTATGGATGAGGATTTCATGGACCTTTTGGGTATCTTGACCCCATAAATGGTCACACCTGCAAAATTTCACCTGATCGTCTGAAATTTCAACCCCAATGGGATAGGGGCTTTTCCCGGTTATCACCATTCCGTCCCAGCCAGCTCGTTTCAGTTGGGTGGCAAGTTTCCCCCCCACGGAAGCATCTCCCACAAGGCCGGTGAGGGGGGATTTTGAAACCAGGTGTGCCCGGCCCGATGTGGGGGCAATGGTGGCCACCAGGGGGCCTGTAAACAGGGCGATCCCCATGTCCGGATGATCATAGGGCAGGGTTGCACATTGGCGAAGATAGTATCCGCCCATTCCCTTGCCCCCTATAAATTTTTTATAAAAATCTATTCCCGGGGTTTCCACATGGAAATCCAGACAGGTTAGATTGATGTGCAAAATATTTCCGTTCCAGCCATACATGGTGTGTTTTATATCGTGAAATCTCTGTTAAATCAATATATGTTAAATCAAGCCATGCTCCGGCCATGCCGGTTATTGAATAAAAACCTGGGCACGTCTGTTTTCTCTATGGGCTTGTTCATCCTGTCCGTTGTTGATAGGCTTTTCTTCACCATAGCTGACCCCGGTCATCCGGGAGGGTGAAATCCCCAGGGAGGTAAGATAGGTTTTAACCGCCATTGCTCGGCGTTCCCCCAGGGCAAGGTTGTAATCAGTTGTGCCCTTTTCGTCACAATGCCCTTCAATGGTGATGGCAATCCCCTGGTTGGCATCCAGCCATCCCATTTTTTCTTTGATCAGTATTTTTGCCCTGTCATTTAGTGCGTAACTGTCAAAGTCAAAAAGAATATGCTGGTTGATGAAATTTTCTCTGGTAGTTCTCTGGATCCGCCTTAATTTGTTTTCCTTTGCCAGTTCGTCCTGAAGATTTTGGCTTTTGATCCGTTCCAGCTTCTCTCGTTTGGCTTGGGACTGGGACATTCCGGCCCCACTTGTTCCCTCAATGGTTTCTGGCTGCTGGGTAATAATGGTTTTTTTTGCACATGAAACGCTTGTAATAAGTCCTGCTATTACCAGGGCTGTCATCTGGGCTGTTATCAGGCTTTTCCATAAATTGTTCTTCATTTTTGCTCCTTTTTTTTGAGATGAAATTCTTAAATTTTAAATTGGGAAATGATTCATGTTTTTCCCAGGGGATCTTTAAGCGCAGCCAATATCCAGGCCAATCATAAAATGATCTTTGTACCCTTGGGGTTTGCCGTCTGAAATATATTTTATCCGGGTGGATTTCTTTTCTGCAGGTATGGTTTTATCCTGAAAATAGTAGGTCATGGGAATGATATCCCCTTCTTTTAGACTTGCCAGAGCCACGGAGCCTTTTTGTACAACGGCAAACATGGGTTCCGAGGCATTTTTTCTCAACTTGAATTGATAAAAAATTCCATGTTTTTCCGGTTGGAACTCAGCACTGATATATTCATTTGCGGTTTTTTTTTCCTCTATCATTCTCAAGGCAGGCTCCTTTTTTTTAAGAAAATATTAGATATTAATAAACTGATATTAATATCTTATTTAAATATCTTATTTAAATATCTTTATTTAAATATTATTTTTTATGAGATAGCAATTCGTGTGCCAGAAATATAAGGGGCTGAATTATCAGGGTTTGGATGAAACACAATCGGTTTGCATAAGTTGCTGGTTACCAAAAATTCACTTTTGGTTACGATTTTTGCACACTTGTAAATTTAAGTTTACCAAAGGGAATTAAAAAAGTGTTGTATGCCCCATTAGCAGGGTATCAAGGATGCCCTTGAGTTGGGTTACCTGATATTGAGATTTTGGGTATTGAGATTTTTGGTATGGAAGGTTTTGGTATGGGGCTAAATCGTAGATGTCGGAAATCATGATCAGGGGAATCCGTGAATCTTCCGGATGGTCACTGCCGTGGATTTTACCATGGCCTGCATGGTCGCTGGTGATGATGATCAGATAGTTTTTCTTGTCCTGGATCATGGTGAAAAGTGGTTCCAGGGAAGTATCTATGAAAAAAAGTTCTTCCAGGTATCCCAAAGACAGCCACCCTTCCGAAGGACCCACTTGATCTAAACCGCTGAGATGCAAAAAACAAAAGTGGCTTTCAGAACTTTGGAAAAAATCGATGGCCTGTTCCAGGGCAAACTCCTTTGACATCCCATGGGAATCAATGTCTTCATTGATCAGAAATCCCAGTTTCTCCTTTGAATAAAAATACCCGGTTGAAAAGCCGGCACGTTTTGGCGAGTGGAAGAGGGTTTGATTTTCAATGGTGGGTTGACCCGGTTGCCAGTCATTGTCCGTTTTTCCGTTTTGTTCAGGGGGTAACCCTGAAAACATGGCTGCATGGGAAATCAGTGTTAAGGGTGGGGAGGTGCTCTGGCCCGCCAGGGTATAAACCCCCTGTTTCATAATTGTATCAAGAAGGGGGCTTGATTTGGGGCCCAGGGCCTTGGGATGAAGGGCATCAATTGAGATAATTAAGATGTTCTTTGGAGCGCTTGCCCCAAAGGCTAAATGGGTGGTAAATGGCGCGAGGACAAAATAGATTCCCAACAGAAAAATAAAGCTGCCAGCCATTTTTCTGAACCAGCTCCCGGCAGTATTCCATGAATAGTTTTCCAAAAGTTTTTTTACGCTAGCCATTGAACTTCCGGCAATGACCAGGGGAAGACAATGGCCCATGCCAAACAGGAGAATAAATAAAATACACGTGGCTATTTTTTCCTGGACAGTGATGATGGCAAGAATGGGGGCGATGAACCCGAAGGTACAGGACCCGGAAAGTATGCCATAGGCAAGCCCCAGAACAAAGGCCCCCATGATACCTGTGAGTTTTATCTTGTATAAAAGCCTGCCGGACAGGGAACACGATTCTACCCCCAGCATGCCCAGGGACACCCAGATCAGGATCAGTCCCACCAGTATCTGCCAATAATTTCCCACATCCCCCAGCATCCGGCCCAGCAGGGCGCAAAGAATGCCAATCACCGCAATGGTGATAAAAAGACCCAGGGTAAATACCAGGGAATAAAGACAGGCCTCCCTGGGAGCCAGTAGTTTTTTTTGCCCCCCCACATAGGCCACAATCAGAGGGATGGATGCCAGGTGACAGGGACTGAACAATACGCTGATCAACCCCCAGGTAAAACAGCCCAGTCCCGCCAGGGCCAGGGAGCCTGTCATCCATTGGTTGACGGTTATAAAAAAGGTGTCCAGCATTTCTAAGAGCCCAGGTTTTGGGATTGATTCAAGGATGGGGGTATATCAACCCCCATCTGGGTGAGTTGCTCAACAATGGCCCCTTCATCTAAGAATCCCACATGTCGGTACACCTCTTTTCCTTGTTTATCAAAAAAGATCTGGGTCGGGATGGCGCGAATTTTAAACCGTCCTGCCGGTTCCCGGTTTTCCCATACGTCTATGAACACAATGGCTGCCTTTCCTTCATAGACCGTTTCAAGTTTTTTCAAGATGGGGGCCATCATTTTGCAAGGGATACATTTTTTGGCTCCCAGGTCTAACATGGTGACCATTCCTTTGACCGGAACAACCTCTTGGGCCAAACCGATGGTTGCCACAGAAAGCATGAAAATGATCACCCCGATGCTAATTGGGATGCGCATTCGGGTGATCTGTCC
>JAFLJU010000391.1 GCA_022712835.1 Desulfobacteraceae bacterium | reverse complement strand
CCTTACAAGGTTGAAGTCGCAAGTTCGAGCCTTGCATCGCCCACCAAAAGTAAAGTGATATTCGGGGGTGTAGTTCAGTTGGTTAGAACGCTTGCCTGTCACGCAAGAGGCCGCGAGTTCGAGTCTCGTCACTCCCGCCACAATATAAAAAGGGTTTCAGCAAAATGTTGAGACCCTTTTTTTTGCACGATTAAATTGGTTGAGTGTGACCCTTACAGGTTGAATGCCTCGGTCACCAAAAGTAAAGAGATACACGGGGGTGTAGTTCAGTTGGTTAGAACGCTTGCCTGTCACGCAAGAGGCCGCGAGTTCGAGTCTCGTCACTCCCGCCACCATAATAAAAAGGGTTTCCAGTATTCATTGGAAACCCTTTTTTGCGTGATGTCGATAGACCCTCTTAAACGATCCTCTTAAACGGCCCTCTCAAAAAATCCCTTTAAAAATTTAATGTGTGGGAAAATCGAGTTTGAAAGTTTTTATCCCATGGCCATCAATTTTTTTAAGATGGCGTCTCCCATGGTTTTTGTATCGACTGATTTATTATTTGCTGTTGTCAGGTCTGCGGTGAATATTTGAGCCTCCAACACTTTGGAAGTTGCGGACTCGATGGCATCGGCCGCCTGGGTTAGTCCAAACGTGTATTTGAGCATCATGGCACCAGACAGGATTTGGGCAATGGGGTTGGCAATGCCTTTGCCTGCAATATCCGGTGCAGAACCCCCGGCAGGTTCATAGAGGCCAAATTTATCCTCGTTGAGGCTTGCAGAGGCCAGCAGGCCCATGGAACCCGTGATCATGGCACATTCGTCTGAAATGATATCTCCGAACATATTGCCGCAGAGCAATACATCAAACTGGTGGGGATTTCGGACAAGCTGCATGGTGGCATTGTCCACATAGATATGGTTTAGGGTGACGTCGGGGTATTGTTTTGCTATCTCTGTCACGACCTCACGCCAGAGAACCATGGAAAACAATACATTTGCCTTGTCAACAGAAGTAACGATATTATTTCTTAACCGGGCGGCTTCAAATGCCATCCGGGCAATTCGTTCAATTTCGAATCGGGAATAGACCATTGTATCAAACGCCATTTCATCTTTCCCTGTTCCTTTTCTTCCCTTGGGCTCGCCAAAATAGATGCCACCGGTGAGTTCTCTCACGCAGAGAATGTCAAATCCATCCCGGACGATTTCAGGTTTTAGTGGGGATGCCGATGCCAGGGTGGGAAATACCTTGGCAGGACGTAGGTTGCAATAGAGGCCAAAATGCTTTCTCAGGGGTAACAAGGCCCCTCTTTCAGGTTGTTCTGCCGGTGGCAGGCTTTCCCATTTGGGACCTCCCACGGAACCGAACAAAATAGCATCGCTTTCTTCACAAAGGGAAAGGGTGGATGCGGGTAGTGCTTTGCCCTGGGTTTCAATGGCAGCACCGCCGATATCGGCAAATTCGTATTCAAGGGAAAATCCATATATCTTTGAGGCAGCGGTAAGAATTTTAACTGCCTGTTCCATCACCTCGGGTCCAATGCCATCGCCTGGGAGTACTGCAATTTTGCTCAATCTAACCATTCTCCTATTTTGGGTTAATATTTTATATGATTTATCATATATGAAAATAAAGATTTTGCAATACAAAAAATTAAGTTATTATAAAATATATTTAGATATACTGGATTGATTGTCTGGGAGGAAATAGGATGATCTTCCTAGGGGAGATATAAATCAGCCTCATAAAAAAATCAAAAAAAAAGGAGGCTGATTTTCATCAGCCTCCTTTCACTAAAAAACGAACTTATAACTTATTTTCGATTTCCATATTCTGCATAAGCCATGGCAGTGAGCCTGTAAACAATATGTGCCATTTTTGAAAAGGGCAGGAATGCAAACAGGTTGACGATGGCAATCAAATGGACATAATAGAGCGCATAGGAAATATATTCCAAATGGGCCAGGCGTGCCATTTCAGTGAGCATACCACTTAACCCCAGGACAAAAACAATTCCCAGGATAAACCAATCTTTATATACTGTCAGCTGCTCTTTGTTGGTCAGCCGGTTTTTAATCATAAGACCGGAACCGATAACCAGAGAAACCCCGGCAATATTGGCAAGCCATTTAATAGGGTTCAGCTGGGGGTAGGGACCAGCGTATCCGCCAAGATAGAGCATGGTACCGCAAACGGCCGTTACAATGAAAAGTCCGATAAAACCGTACAATACCATCAAATGTGGGGTGGCACGTTCTTTGTTGGCTTCACATTCGTTGAACTTGTCATGCTTGAGTACTGTTGGAATCACACGGATCAGGGCCTGGAATAGTTCTTTATAGTCCAGATTGGTCTTATCGGTTTTCCCTTCCAATACGGCATTCTTGTGAATATCACCAATAAATCGTTTCAATGCCAGCAGGAAGACAATGACAGCAAAGGTAGCTGTCGGAATCATTGTCATATCCACAAACCAGGTGGAAAAGAAATTTGAATGGGCAATCACATGGGCACCATCACTGGCATGGCCCCAGTGAAGGCGACCCCCAAGGGCATCCCCAAAGAGGACATTGAAAATTTTGGTCATGGTATCACCGAAATTCATGGTGATGAAGGCCAAAAGGGCAATCCAGAGAGCCGGAATACCGATCAGGAACGGCAGTTTTTTGGGATCATTAACCGCCATGGCCAACGCCTTGGGAGTTGCATATTCCACAATGGCAGCAGAACGGACAGCCGCAAGAACATCTCCGGGAGCAGCGCCCCGGGGGCAAAGGTCTGTGCAATCGCCACACTGGTGACAAAGCCAGATATCACCGTTACCGATCAGTTTGTCTTTCAGACCCCAGGATGCCGCAATCATTTCCTTTCTGGGAAAGGGACTGTCTTCCGGAGCTATGGGGCAGGCAACGGAACAGGTGGCGCATTGGTAACACTTTTTCAGTGTATCCCCGCCAAGTCCCCTTAGTTGGGCAATAAACCCAAGATCGGGTTGTGCAAGATATTTTTCAGTCATACTAATATACCTCCATATAATTTTGCAAGTTTACCGTTAGAATCCTTTGAAGGGATTGGGACCCATTGCTTCAACTTCTTCTACAAAGGCATTGATAATTCCGGGCAGTTTGTCATATTCATCAATGGCAATCTCTGCAAAGGCCACCCGCTCTTCTTCAAGGGCCAGGCTGGTAAGGGCTTCCCCAATCTTTTTCACCCGGACTTCAGCAAGTTCTGAGCCTTTCATAAAATGGCACTGGTAGTCATCCCCATGTTTACAACCGATGAGAATGGCACCGTCAAGGCCCTGGGCCAGGGCATCTTTAATCCAGATGGTATTGACAGAACCTAGACATCTGACCGGGATAAACCGGACATTGGGTGAATAATCCATGCGGTTCATACCCACCATATCAAGGGCCGGGAAGGCATCATTTTCACAGATAAGGGCCAAAAATCTGAAAGGCGGCTCATCATAATCATCTTCAGAAGGAACGCTGATGGCCTTTACCTGGGAACCGATACTGTCAATGGTGTAATCTGCAAAGGAAATAATTCTTTCAGGACAAGCACCCATGCAGGTTCCACATCTTCTGCACCGGGTGGGGTTGGCCTTGGGAGTTCCTGTCTCATCATCATCCAGGGCACCAAAGGGGCACTCAACCGTACATCTCTTACACTGTGTACATCTCTGGAAGAAGAAATCAGGATAGGTCAAATCACCGGATCTGGGGTGAACGGCCATTCCGCGGTTCGCACTTTCAATGCATTGGATGGCCTTGAGAGCAGCTCCTGTTGCATCTTCAATGGATTCTTCAATGGTCATGGCACGCCGGATGGCACCCGCGGCATAAACACCGGTTCTCTGGGTCTCATAGGGAAAGCAGATGTAATTGGAGTCTGCATACTGACCGAAAATATCATTGTCTCTGAA
>JAFLJU010000544.1 GCA_022712835.1 Desulfobacteraceae bacterium | reverse complement strand
TTTTTTCCATCAGCGGTGTCTCATTTGATTAGTGGTTTGAGCATCTCCGCAATTATCTCATATTAGTTATAAAAAGTCTAGTTTTTTATAACACCCTGTTATTTAAGGTAATTTAGTCCACTTAATTGAATTTTCATTCCTAACCCTATATTTCCACCTGTAACAATTGCGATCTTGCTTTTCAAATTTGGTATATCAGAAGTTGTCCAATTACTCGTCATTTTTATTCCTAATAAAAGTTTAGATTTTGCTATCACATAACCACCACTGTCATACGTTATGTCGTATAAACAGGTCAGGTTATGACCTGTTTATACTTTTTTATTTGACTTATGTATGAGAAATCGTTGGCATTTGTTGTATATATAGATTGTTTTTAGCTACTGAATAGATAAAATTTGCGATATGTTCTCTGGATATTTGAATTTTTTTTGTCGTTCCATCTAAGGTTACATTGATCGGGCGATTTTTGTGCTTTCCTTTCGGATCAAGAAATCTAACAAGAGTCCAATCCAGACCGGAATTGCTAATGACTTTACCCATTCTTTTAGTTTTAAAGTGTGTAACCGGAAAGAGCAGCTTTAAGATAGTTGGAAAAACCGTATTATTAAAGTCGTTACGGTGGTCTTTCCCCTGAATCGTGGGCGTTCCCAGAGCAATAAACCTTTTCTTATTATGCTTTTTCATTGCTCTGAAAACCACGTCATACCCGTCAGAAATGGGTGTTGTTGAAACTTTTCTGGTTGTTTCCATATATGGTCCCAAGGCACTTATTACAATGTCTGAATCTTTAACGATATCCTCAATGAGAGAATCATTTTGCAGATCCCCAACAACAACGGTTAGGTTTGTATGTTCCATAGTGATGGCATTCTCACGACGCACATATGCGACGACCTCATTACCATCTTTGAGAGCTTCGTTCATTACCAATGTTCCGATAGCACCGTTTGCACCAAATAATACAAATTTCATGATTTACCTCTTAATAAATAGAGTGGTTTACCCACTCAATTCTGTTCTCTATTAAGATAGCTCGTCACGGAGTTTGTATCAATAAACAGCTTTTCGAAACTGTTTATCATCCATCTAAAAAAGGACGGTACGCATAGTGGCAAATTCTTCGAGATACTGTTTTCTCGTGAGCAGTTTCAACTTATACTGTCGGGTTAATGAAAGCGTAATATGATGCAACATTCGCTCTTTAAGTGGTACCGTCTGCATTGATTCGTATAGGATTCGTTGTCCCTGATCAGAATCAATCAGATATTATGGTTGACACGTAAAGAATGACCTGCCTTTTTTGTAATCGTGGATTAAATTGTAAAAGTAGTAACACAATTCAGAGCCATAAACAATAGGGAGGCAGGCCATGAGAAAAATTGTAAAATATATTGGATTGGATGTCCACAAAAATTCTATAGCTATTGCAATTGCAGAAGATGGGCAAAAAAGGGATGTTAACTTTTATGGTGTAATCAAAAACGACATGGATCAATTACACAAATTCTTACGAAAACAGATTTCACAAGGAATAGAGCCAAAGTGCGTATATGAAGCAGGTCCTTGCGGGTATAATATATACCGTAGCCTGAAAGATAAAGGCATCGATTGTGTTGTGATCGCTCCTTCTCTAATCCCAAAAAAAAGTGGTGACAGAATCAAAACAGATAGAAGAGATGCTGAAAGCCTCGCAAGGTTGCATAGAGCCGAGGAGCTAACTGCAGTTTATGTGCCCTCTATGGAAGATGAGGCACTCCGGGATCTGGTACGTGCTCGTGATGATTCTGTTAATATACTCAAAAGAGCCAAACAACAATTAGGTGCTTTCTTATTGAGACATCATGTTTGTTACTCAGGAAAATCGAAATGGAGTAAGGCATATTTCAATTGGCTTGCTGACATATCGATGCCACATCCAGCCCAACAAATAACGCTGCAAGAATACATTGATATGGTCCAGGACGGTAAAAAACGCGTAGAACGGATTTCAGAACAAATCAAGCAATTAGCGGAACAGACTCAGTTAAATGGGCTCTATAAGTCACTACAGTCATTGCGCGGGGTCTCACAGATTGTTTCCGCGGTTGTATTATCAGAGCTTGGAGACCTTACCCGTTTTGAATCCCCTGGGAGATTAATGGCGTACCTGGGTCTTGTGCCTACACAGCACAACAGTGGAGATAAAAAAAGACCGGGAAGAATTACTAAAACTGGAAATGGGCACGTACGTCGTGCACTTATTGAGGCAGCTCAAGCCTATAGACTCCCTGCCAGGAAAAGTCGAGCCATTGCAAAACGCAATGAAGGCTTACCCCAAGAAATTTGTAAAATTGCATGGCAAGCCCAGGTAAGACTATGTGGCCGATATAAACGAATGGTATTTAGGGGTAAAAATTCAAATCTTGTAAAAACAGCTATAGCCAGAGAATTGGCAGGCTTTATGTGGGCTATTGCTCATGCAATCCCTAAAACTGAATAAAACAAAGGAATAGCTTCGCTCTTCCATTTTGGGTTTTAAAAGGCATGGGCAGGAAGGCTTAAATAATACCCAGAGAAGCCAGCGATTATACCAGCTTCTCCTTGAGCATTATTTAATGCCACCTGCATCCGATTATCCCTTGGCAGGTTGCTCCTCAGCAGAGCCTGCCTCCGTTTTATCGGATACTTTTTATTAGCATTAAATCACATTTGAACCAAGAGGAAATTAACGGAAAAATAACTACATAATTTTTGATTTTATTGCAGGGGCGCTGTCACGGTTGGAGAACCCCAGTTGGAACTATGGGAATAGGTATCTAACACTAAAACTCCCGCCTATAGATAAGGGCAGCTCCACGACGAAGCCAATTCATGCGGTAACCAACCCGCGTATATCAGAGTGATCAACCGTCGTTAATTGATGACACCGTCCCTGGCAATAAAATTTTAAAAGGAATAAGATTTTCTTTAATTTGACAGATAAAAAAAAGAGGCAGGGAATATTATTTTCTCTTGACAAGTGTCAACCATATCAGTTCCACCATCCTTTCAGGTACAGGTTCAGATTGTAAATTACCTGTGACAGGCTTTTACCGCTGCTGCGCTGGGTCAACTCCCGGACCCTCTCCTTAAAACGGTTAATCGCTTTCTGGTGAATCCGGATTTTAGGTTGACCATCCCTTTTGTAAAAGGAAAACCCTAAGAATTTGCTCCGCCATGCATTTCCGACGGTGCTTTTCTCTTCGTTCACCTTGAGCTTCAGCTTTGCAGTAATGAAATGTGTAATACTTTCCATAACCCTGTTGGCAGCTTTCTTGCTTTTAAGATATATGACAAAGTCATCGGCATACCTGACAAAACGCAGACCTCTTTTCTCCAGCTCCTTATCCAGTTCATCCAGAACGATGTTGGAAAGTAACGGAGAGAGCGGACCACCTTGGGGAGTACCCTCAGTTGAAAACGTCACAAGACCGTCGATCATTGTTCCGGCTGTCAGGTATTTCCGGATTAACTTTAAAACACGTTTATCTTTTATCCTGACAGCCAGTCTGCTCATCAATCGGTCGTGGTTCACCCTGTCAACGGTATATCCATACCCTGAAGCCAGATGATGCCTGGCCCTGAAGATCGCTTTATGCGGGGATTTTCCCGGCCTGAATCCAAAACTTGAATTCGAAAAGGTGGGATCCCATATCTCCTGAAAAACCTGGGCTATTGCCTGCTGGATCAGACGGTCCAGAACTGTGGGAATTCCAAGCAATCTTACGCCTCCCCCCGGTTTTGGAATTTCTTTCCTCCTGACCGGGGATGGCTTGTAACTGCCGTTTAACAGGTCTTCCCTGACTTTAGGCCAATGGCGTTTAAGGTATCCCGGTAGTTGGTCAACGGTCATCTTGTCGACACCGGGTGCCCCTTTATTGCCACGAACCCGTGCTAATGCTTTAAACATATTTCCCCTCTCAAGGATCATTTCCATGAGCCTGGGGCCTTTTGCCAGATGTTCGGTGAACAGATACGCTACAGTTATTTCAGGCGGCTGCTGCATTATAACCATAAGTAATAAGCTCCTAATAATCGTTTTCATTTACCCGAACCACTTGGTCCGGGCACCGTTCGGGCCTTCACCGGGGTGAGTCCTCCGTGTGTTATTCACGGCTCGTTTTCCTGCGGTTACTATGCCCTCTGCTGACTTCTCTCATGCGATCAAAGCAGGTCACCCTGCCCTCAGCCATTTTCTGCCGCACGCAGCATCCGGTGGCACATGAGAGACCTCCCGGGGTAAACACATGTCTTTCGGTACGTGAATGCCGGGTTTACGGACACACCTTAAGATGGATAGAGGACTTCGTCTTGTTGTGCAGACTCGTCCCGGCGTGGACGCCTTATACCCGATTTCTGTACGTCACCCCGTACCTTCGCGGTACCCTGCCTCGGCAGGGCGGCTTCCTTTCGAAGCACAGTCACCGGTACCCTGTTGCCATACCGCTATACCCTTCGCCTCCACCAGGCTGGGTTTGGGACTTGCCTTGACTTCCAAATACGGAAATCATAGGCTCACCCTTAAGAACATGTGCCGTGCCCGGCACACACAATCAAAATGCACTCAGGCGAGCCGTTGATTTTGGGGGTTAAAGTTATGATGAAATAATCAAAAGGATTGATATGGCAATACGTAATACCAAAGTTATAGGATTTATAGCGATCACATCGAGGACCAATGTGATATGTACCGATGTCGATGCGTGTGTAGTCGCTGGTTCAGAAATGGCAATAAAAGATTATATCGCAGAAATCGACATAAATAATAAATATCAGGTTACTATTAAAAAGACCCGCTTTGGAAAGATTGTTGAAAGCATGCGTCATGGAGGCAAATATGCCTTTGACAAAGAGTCGTATTCACGATTCTATCCTTTAGGCAAAGAAATTGGTATGCTGCTAGAAAATCCTGATTTTGATAATGAAAAATTTAAGGGGAAATTTTTAACGGTTAAAATTGATAACAAAAGCTTATAGCAAGCTAAGAAGAGAAGAATGACAAACAGATCTTGGAGGACAAGACGAGATCCCTTCTCTGATATAAATGAAGAAATTCAGAGAAGACTACAAGAAAATCCATTCTTGTGCGGGAAACAATTGTTTTGTGAATTTCAAGTTTTGTATCCGGGTAAATTTAAAGACAATTTACTACGGACATTCCAACGCAGAATTGAATCTTGGCGAAAAACCAACAAAATAGTTGAATCTACGAAAAATTTGATACTTCTTCTGCTGCAAGGGAAAATTGCACTAACTGAATTAAAAAAAGCTTACGGCCATGTGCTTTCTGAAAAAGATATAATTTCATTAAACTCTTGTATCCATTTCAAATCTCTAAAATATAGAAACCGGGCAGTTACAATTTTTGGGTATTTAAGAGGCATCCCCTGTTATTATATTTCTCAAACCTTGCTTAAAAACAGGGCAACCATAAATTCGTATATTCGGAAATTTGAGTCAGGAGGGGTTGATAGGTTGCTGGATATATCAAGGAAAGAAATAAAAAAATTTGAGAACCCAAAATACAAAAATGAAGTTTTCAAAATATTACATGGACCTCCATTATTGCATGGGATAAATAGAACTTCTTGGAAAATGGAAGATATCCATAGCATAATGTCGAAAAAAGGTCTTCCAATAGCCATAGTTAATATCAGAAAAATAATACGAAATGCTGGTTATCAAGTACGTAAAGCAAAAAAAGTCCTTACAAGTACCGATCCTTTGTACAGAGAAAAATTAACAAAGATAACAAAGATACTGCAGTCATTGAAATCAAAGGAGAAATTTTTTTCTATTGACGAATTTGGTCCATTTGCTGTGAAAACACAAGGTGGTAGGTCATTAGTTGCAAACGGAAAAGAACGAACGTATCCGCAATGGCAAAAGAGTAAAGGAACCTTGATCATAACTGCAGCACTGGAGCTATCAACAAATCAAATAACGCATTTTTACTCCACAAGCAAAAATACTGCGGAGATGATTAAATTATTAGATTTGCTTTTGGGAAAATATAATAACGAAGAGTGTCTCTATCTCTCCTGGGATGCAGCATCGTGGCATGCATCAAAAGCACTTTATGAGAATGTTAAAAAGGCCAATGGTCAGGAACGCAGAAATAAATTCAATACTCCACTTATAAAATTAGCTCCCCTTCCATCCTGTGCTCAATTTCTTAATGTAATCGAGTCTGTATTTAGTGGTATGGCAAGAGCAATCATACATAATAGCGATTACCGCTCGGTCGATGATTGCAAAAATGCAATTGACCGCTATTTTGAGGAAAGAAATGAGAATTACAAAAAAAATCCCAAAAGAGCGGGCAATAAAATATGGGGCAAAGAACTTGTTGAGCCAGTATTCACGGAAAGCAATAATTGTAAAAACTCAAAATGGCGATAGATTAAGGCAAATTAAATATGTGATGAAATATTGACAAAAGGCAGACACAAGTATATATTTTGCTTATGAAATATTTGAATTGGAATTCTGATAAGAATGAAATTTTGAAGCGTGAGCGCGGAATTTCATTTGAGGAAATTGCTTTTCTGATTGAATCAGGACATATAATTGGAATTGAGAAAAATCCAGGACGGCCGAATCAAAATATTTATATTCTGGAAATTGAGAATTATGCTTATATTGTACCTTTCGTAGAAAATGATAAAGAAATATTTCTTAAAACGGCCTTTCCAAGCCGGAAATACACAAAACGATACGGTTTAAAGGGGGAATGATGAAAAAAATAAGCAAAAAGGCTTTTAAACCAATTGATCAGGAAGAAAAAGACTTGATGAGTTCAATTGAAAACGATGAGTGGCAGCCTGTTAGAAATATCGACCAAGAAAAAGAAAAGGCAGTTGCTGCTGCTCGAAATACCTTGAAAAAAGATAAGCGTATAAATCTTCGCCTTACTCAAAAGGACTATCATCAAATCCAGATAAAGGCCATTGAAGAAGGTATACCTTACCAAACACTTATTTCCAGTCTTGTACATAAATATTTGAATGGTTCCTTAGCTTCAAGTTGAACCTTCTCCATAAAAATGATTTCGAAGTTAGGCACAAGATCAAAAATAAACCATCCTGCGGTATGAAATTGTATACAATCGAGCCTGATATATGTATGGTAGTCATGGAAAATTATAAGAGAGGGATTTTTTTCATGAATGACCATATAGAAATGCAGCAAGAGCATCTGTTAAATATAACCCCGGAATTGAAATCCTTTTTAAACAAAACACGGGCTGGATTAAAAGGGACAGAAAGAAGACAATTTATGGCTCGTGTCGTTTCTCTCATGGGAAACGGAGGTCAGAGACGAGCCCAAAATGAACTGGGTTGGGAACGAGGGACTATCCGAAAGGGCATGAAAGAGCTAAAAACAGGGATCATCTGTGTTGATAATTTTTCTGGAAGAGGACGCAAGCCGTCAGAATCCAAGTTACCTTCGTTGCTTGAAGATATTAAAAGTATTGTCGAACCCATTTGCCAGACAGATCCGACATTCAAATCCACCCAATTGTATTCGCCGATAACGGCTAAAGAAGTTCACAATCGACTGGTCGAATATAAGGGGTACTCAGCGGATGAAATTCCTTCTGTAGTTACGATCAACAGGAAGATGAACCAATTGGGGTATCGATTGAAAAAAACAGCCAAGTGTAAACCAAAAAAAAATCCAGGAAACAGATGACATATTTAATTATGTTCATAATATAAATAAGTTATCAGATTTTGACCCAGGGATATTAAGACTATCAATGGATGCGAAGGCAACAATAAAAGTTGGTCCATTCTCACGAGGAGGCTATAATCGTTATGGGCCTAGAGCATGGGATCATGATTTTAAACCGGATACCATATTGAAGCTTTTTGGCATATCCATACCGGTAACGGATGAAACCTTTTTCTATTTCACCGAGAGTTTCGTTACAGCCGATTTCATTGTGGATTCCCTTGAACATTTGTGGCCGAGTATGAAGGAAAAATATAATCCACATACCCTGGTGCTAAACATGGATAATGGGCCAGAAAATAACAGCCGGAGAAGTCAGTTCATGAAACGCATGGTCGAATTTTCAGAAAAATATTCTGTAAATGTCAGCTTAGCCTATTATCCACCGTATCACAGCAAATACAACCCAATTGAGCGAGTCTGGGGACGTCTGGAAAATCATTGGAATGGGGAGCTACTCAACAGCGTTGAAAAAGTTTTAGGCTTGGCCAGGACAATGACGTGGAATGGACGAAACCCTGTCGTTAATTTTTTTACAAAAAATTATGAAAAGGGCGTTCGGCTGACAAAAAAAGTGATGGACAAAATAGAAAAAACAATCCACAGGATAAACGGAATTGAAAAATGGGCCGTTGATATACTCTGCTATGACGATTGAGTGTTGGATGGTTTTAATTTGATCTTGTGCCTTACATGATTTGCTTAAAAATTAATCCAAACAATAATACCTGTTCGTGGTGAATCTAAAATACTAACAAAAAAATGTACGGCCAAGCCGTAGATTTTGGTTATGTGTAAAAAACAGGGAGAAGGATCTATGATTGAAACATATAGAGGCGTAGTTTACCCAAATCAAATAGATCACATGGATCATATGAATGTGCAGTGGTACACTTCAAAATTTGATGAAGCAACGTGGCATTTATTTTCAGCTGTCGGAATTACTAACAAATATATTCACGATAATCAAAGAGGAATGGCAGCTTTAGAACAAATTACAAAGTATAAATCTGAAGTTATAGCAGGAGATTTGCTTGTAATAAAATCCAAAATTTTGGAAGTAAAAGACAAAACCCTTCGCTTTCTTCATATAATGTACAATACAGAGACAGAGAAGGAAGTTTCAACATCAGAATTATTAGGGGTTCATCTTGATCGAATGAAACGGAAAAGTTGCATTTTGCCTAATAATATAAGGGCTAAATGTGAAGCATTGATTGTTTAAAATTACATATCAACCGCTTGCACACGGATCTCAAAACGTTACGCTCGTTCCTCGCTCCGCATTTTGCGCCCGGTGAAGCGGGGGCGTTAAATTAAATATCAAATTTGAATTGGCTCATATACGTGTTCAGCTTCTGACTTTGATCACATTCAATCTGCGGGCAGTCACATGCACTTTTGGCCCCTTCGGCAATTTGAGTGGCAAAGACCATGCAGGTTGGCTGACCACATTCATGGCAATTTGTTTTTGGAAGGAGTTTTAATATTTCGATA
>JAFLJU010000092.1 GCA_022712835.1 Desulfobacteraceae bacterium | reverse complement strand
ATTTCCAAGAAGGATCTGTTCTATCACCGTGAGAACTAGAATCTCAAAGGAATCCTTGATATCACAGGTCAGCCAGGCAACACATCCTTGGTATTTACGGGTCAGATCATCGGGGTCGGCATAGGCATAGGCCTGAAGGATTTCTTTGGGAGTATCCCACCGGGGTTGGGCCGGCACGGCGGAATCAATTTTTAAATAGTCAAATTTATTCAACACTTTTTTTGAAATGAAGGCCAGGGCCTCTTCCAGGGGGAAGGACCCATAGGTATAAAAATAGGAATTGGATGGGTGATAATATTTTTCATGGAATGCGTTTAGGGCTTCATGGGTCAGTTTGGGAATATCGGCAGGCTCCCCTCCGGAGTTGTTACTATAGGTGGTGTCCGGGTAAAGGCTTGCTAAGATGGATCTGGAAAGCACCTGTGAAGGAGAGGACATGGCACCTTTCATCTCATTGTAGACCACGCCCTTGTATTCCAGTTCGCTCTCCTTTTTGTCTATTTCCACAAGTTCTACCCGATGCCCCTCCTGCTTAAAGCTTAAGTCATCAATATTGGGGAAAAATGCGGCATCCAGATAGTCATCCATGAGATTATAGTAATCTTTTTTGTTCTGGGAAGCAAAGGGATACATGGTCCAATCAGAAGCGGTAAATGCATTCATGAAGGTTGACAGGCTTCGTTTTATCATGGAAAAGAAAGGGTCTCGGACTGCAAATTTGTCTGATCCGCATAGAACCGTATGTTCAAGGATATGGGCCACCCCGGAGGAATCCTTTGGCACTGTCCTGAAAAACACCCCAAAGGTATTTTCACAATCTTTGTTGGCAATGTGAATATGCCTGGCCTTTGTCTTCTGGTGAATCAGTTCAATGAGTTGGGAGTCAATGGAGGGCAACGGACAAATCCGATTGACGATATATCCGTTGACTTCCTGACCTTCCTTAAATGAGGTATATTCCATATCGGTATATTCCATTATATTTTTTTATAAATCCCCCGGCTAACCCGATGAATTTTTTTAATTTTATCCAGTCTGAAAATAATATTTCTCAGCTTTTTGTCGTCAAATCCGGTAGCCGCTTTAATGGTCGTAAAATTGGTACCGTTGGGATGATTCGCAATAACCTCCAGAACAATGGCCGAGGCGCTTTTCCGCTTGTAAGTCCGTTGCTTTGTATCCTGTTTGGTACCCGGCTGTTTCTGATAGATTAATTGCTCAAACTTGTCAAGCCTGAGGTGTAAATTGTTGATGTCTTCTTTGGTGGGAATATCCAGTCTGTGTAATAGTATTTTTACAAAACTTTCCCAATTGGTTCCAAGTTCAGTGTTATCGGTCATGATACATCTCCTGAAAAAAAGGGTTTAATTGTTGGTTGCAATATACCCATTCATTATCCGGCCCGGCAAAGGGGGGATAGGAATGTTTATAAATCAAGCAATTGGTGAATTGCCTCTGTTCGTATTGGTTATTGAATCTTATTATCCGTTGAAGTATATATGTATTGAAATTACTTCTGGGAGCAAAGAAAGTCAAGTAGTAATTTGACGGTCAATTAAGCGAGTAAATCATATTCGGTATGGTTATACTCAGGTAATTAGTGCCAGGCGAGGCTCACGGAGCCTTTCCTGGTGAAACAAAGGCAACGAACAGGCAGGTAATATGACACATCCGGGACAATTGTTGAAAAGACAAGATTTATATGCGGGCAAGGAAATGGGACAAAATTTCCTATCCAACCCGGGGACGGCACAAATGATTGTGGATCGCACCGGAATCCTGGAGGATACCATTGTTTTGGAAATCGGGCCGGGGTTAGGTGCCTTGACCATCCCTCTGGCCAGGAAAGCGGCTCGTGTCATAGCCGTTGAATTGGACCGGCGGATGATTCCCCTTCTTAAAGAAGAACTTGAACAAGAGGGAATCGATAATGTCACGGTGATCAACGAGAGTATCATGAAAACAGATTTTAAGGAAATCGCCGGGGACAATAAATTGGTGGTCATGGGGAATCTTCCCTATAATATTTCATCCCAGATTTTGTTTCGGCTCGTAAAAGAAAGGGCTGTTATTAAAACGGCATTTTTAATGTTTCAAAAAGAGCTTGCCACCCGGATTCTCGCATCCCCCGGAGGTCGGGATTATTCTCGGTTGTCCGCCGTGGTTCAATATGCGGCGGATGTCGGGTTTGTTGCCGATATCAATCCCTCTTCTTTTTTCCCCAAGCCGGATGTTCTCTCAACGGTGTTGAGATTTGATTTTCTTCCCGCAGGAGACATGTCTCCTCCCATGGAGGCTTTGCTGTTTGATGTGATCAAGGCTGCTTTTTCAAAGCGGCGAAAAACCTTGAAAAATTCAATGCCCGGCGGTGAGCTGGGGCTTGAAAAACCGGTTGTGGTCGAGGCATTGTCCCGGGCGAACATCGTTCCCCAACGCCGGGCGGAAACTTTGTCTGTTGCGGAATTTAAAGCACTTGCAATGGCGGTTTGGCAGATCCGTTTGGAGTTATGATGATAGAGGCAATGTTTTCCATTGAAAATCTCATGGAGATTGTAAAGGCTGGTGGCCGGATAAAAACCGGTGTGGATGTTTACAATGAAAAGGGAACATTGCTTCTTGAAAAAAATATTTTTGTGGAAAGCGTCAGGACACTTAAAATTCTTCAGCAAAATGGTATCCGATCTGTTCCGGTTAGTTCTCTTACGGGGGGGCTATGGGACGGCAAGGGGAATCTGATCAGGACGGGTTCCCACGGGGAAATAGAATTTGTGCCGCCGCCTGCGTCAAAGAGATCGATTCCATCAAAAACCCATCGGACCCCGGGGGATATTGAAAAGCGTCTGAAAAAAATCCAGGAGATAAAAAAAGAAACCCTTCAAAAATTTGATGCCGCAACGGCCTGCCTGAAAAATGCAGTGAAACAGATTCGCGATACCCATGGGCAGTTTGATGTCCAGGCAGTTGAATCCCAGGTAGCGGATCTGGTAAAATTCTCAATTGCCGCAGACCACCCCTTCCCCTATTTGAATCAGCAGATTTTTTCCTGGGATGATTACTTGTATCGGCATTCAACCAATGTTTGTGCCATTGGAACGGCAGTGCTGCATCGGTTTAATACCCAGTTGTCCCATACCATTGGTAGTGTTTTGTCGGAAAAAGGAACAGATGTCTCCGGGGGGGAAGGTCTTTCTGAGCCTGTGAAAGGGGGTTGTTTTAACTATTATTACAAAGAGGAACTCAATGAAATTTGCCTGGGTTTTTTTTTACATGACATCGGAAAGGCAATGGTTCCTGAAGCCCTTTTAAACAAAAGCACAGGGATTACGGATAAGGAGTTTAACATCTTAAAGCGCCATTCCTTTGATTATGGGGTAAAAATTTTGGAAGAAAATCGGATTAAAAATAGCGTTTTTAAAAATATTATCCAATATCATCATGCCCCGTTGTTTGAAAATGAACAAGGATGTTATCCTCTGGATAGGGACTGCTCGGATATTCCTCCCTATGTGAAAATTTGCAAACTTTCAGATATATACGATGCCATGATATCCAAAAAAAGTTACAAAGATGCATTGAATCAGGTATCTGCTATGACCCGGGTGTTCCGTAAATATGTCAAAAAGGATCCTTTGTTGCAGTTTGTCCTCCACGCCTTTGTGAAAAGCATCGGGCGTCATCCGCCGGGCAGCATTGTATACCTGGAAAATGGTCAAATGGCCTATGTTCTTGAAAGTGATGGGCCCTTGGTTATTCCCTTTACCGACACCCGTGAAAATACCCTGGAGGTGAAACCGGATCCCATTGATATGGGGAGCCCGGATGCCTCTTGGCAAATAGACAGTGAACGAAGTATAAAGAGTCCCAGGGATGTATACAACCGCCTGCCATTGTATATTAGAAATGTATATTAAAAAAATGCCATGCTTCGATGAGCCGAAGAGGGGTGTCATCCAGGGGGTGCTATATAGGGGGGGACGGGAGGATGTCTTTCCATGGGTACATGGTCAAAAAATAAACAGGGAATTGACAGAATCGTCTTGTTTGTCTAAAAGTAGAGTTGGATAAAAGTTTGTTGTCTGTCTTTTTTCTCTGGTTTCTCCGGTTTCTTCGCCGCTTTTTTCGGGAAAACGGCAGGCAACGTGTTTTTTTAAGTAAGTACCAGTGCGGTTTCGCGCTGACACATATACAAATTGAAAGGAAAAAATTATGATCAGAGCAAATGAAAATTATAATAAATTACAGGCGTCCTACCTTTTTTCAGACATTGCCAAGCGGGTGGAGAAGTTTCAGCAAGACAATCCCGATACCCATGTCATTCGCCTGGGGATCGGGGATGTGACCCGGGCATTATCTCCGGCTGTCATCAAGGGATTTCATGATGGGGTGGATGAAATGGCTTCCGATACCACTTTCCGGGGCTATGGTCCGGAGCAGGGATATGCCTTTTTGCGGGAAACAATTGCGGCCCATGATTTTCAATCCCGGGGAGCGGATATATCCGCCGATGAGATTTTTGTAAGCGACGGGGCCAAATGCGATACCGGCAATTTCCAGGAGCTGTTTGCAAATGATATCAAAATTGCCATTCCAGACCCGGTCTATCCTGTCTACCTGGATACCAACGTCATGGCCGGCAGAGCCGGAGAATTTAAAAACGGCAGGTACGATAATATTGTTTATATGGACTGCCTGAAAGAGAATGACTTTATGCCGGAATTGCCCGAAGAAAAGGTGGATTTGATCTATTTGTGCTTTCCCAACAATCCTACTGGTACCACGGCCACCAAGGCTCAGCTGAAAGTCTGGGTGGACTATGCAAGGGAAAACCGTGCCCTGATCCTCTTTGATGCTGCCTATGAAGCGTTTATCCGGGATGAGACCCTGCCCA
>JAFLJU010000398.1 GCA_022712835.1 Desulfobacteraceae bacterium | reverse complement strand
AAAATCTGTCTGGTATTCAGCTCCCCTGTAAATTTCCTTATGACCCTTCTGCCGGCCAAACCCTTTGACTTCGGTAATGGTCATCCCATTAATATTTATTTTGGTTAAGGCATCTTTTACCTCATCCACCTTAAATGGTTTAATTATTGCCAGAATTTTTTTCATTTTTTCTCCCTTTTTTTTCAAATTTTAAGAATAACAACTTAATTCCCCTTAGAGCAAAAGGGGTGCCAAGGAGATTTTTTCAATAAAATTAGCCATAACCACCTTGAATGATTTGGCTTTAATCGAATAGAACCTTTTAAAGAGATGATATAAAATTACATTATTGAATTTAATTAATACCAATAATGTAACTTTATAAAACATACTGAAGAAGCAAACCATTTATAATACATTTTTGTGATTTACTGCAAATGGGACAAGTTTTATGGGAGCATTTCTACACTGGAGACTAACGGGAGAAAAAAATCTGACCCAGGGTTTTGCCGTCGGCATACCCCTTGGCAAATCTTTTGTGGAAAAAAGGGTGGGATAACAATTTTAATGAAACCTTGGGGAATGTATAAAGACCGATGGCGCTGAGATGATAAAGCCGAAGATCGGTTCTTATCTGCTTGATCTTGCGGGCATAGGCCACACCCGGAGAAACACCGCTATCGCAAATAGAACCGGCCCCCTGGGAAAGGCTGGTAACAGACGCTGCAATAATAATGGCCCGGGCAGCCGCCTGCCCGGTTTTAAGCGCAAAATAAATTCCTTCCCCCAAAAGAGTTTCCCCAAATCCGGCAGCATCCCCGGCCAAAAGGACCCGCCCTTTGCCCGGACAAAAAGCATACCCCCCCACGCCAATGGGATACCCCTTAATTGCCTGGAGCCTATCCACCCCAAACCGTTGTTTTGCATACTTGGCCAGTTGTTGTCGCTTTAAGGCGGGGCGGCCATTGGTTGAATAAATACCGATATTGATGTGATCCTTTTTTGGAAACACCCAATAATACCCTTTTCCCGGCATGGAAAAATCAAACTCCATGGGATGCGCATCAGGATTATCCACCCGAATATCGGCTTCAAGGGCAGGATACCGATTCACCCGGCAAAAAGGGTGGGTCATACGCAGAACAATGGAGTTGGCCCCGTCGGCACCGATCAAATACCGCGATTTTATCAATTGATCCTGGGTTCTGACCTCAATGTGAAATTTTTTTTCTCCAATGGAGACAATCTTTTGAACCACCTGAAATTGCGCCCCCTTTCTTTGAACCATGTCCAGGGAGAACTCATCCAACTCCCATCGCTGGGTCATATGACACAATGGCTTTTCATCCCGGATCTCAAAAAGCTGCCCTCGATTTGGCCGGATGTTTATACTGCGGCAGTCCCGCTGAATAACAGAAGAGATATCATACCGGAACAACGCCTTGGCCTTGGGGGTAACGCCCCCGGCACAGGCCTTTTTCCTGGGAAACGCATATTTATCCAGCAGCAGTACGGAAAACCCCTGGGAAAGCAGATCAAAAGCTGCCGCCGTTCCAGCGATTCCTGCACCTATGATAACCACATCAATCATGACGCTTATTTAGCAGATCTTAAAATAAATTTCAAATACCAACAGGATCTTAAAATATCTATCCGTTTTAATCGACGAGAGATTGTGATGATCTCACGCTATAGCGCTCAGGCATCCCTTGATCGAAAATGGTGAGCACTTCTTTTGGTAGTTGCCGCTCAATTTGAAATTCGACTCGCGACGGCTTGCATCTATAAACGCTAATATTTAAATTAGAATTTGAAGTCTTTATAGTAGTGGTAAGAAGCGTAACTTGATCCCCGGTTTATTGTGTATGATCAGATTTACCGTATGCTCAAATTATAGATTTTTCTTACGCTTTTCCCATATTTATTGAGATGTTATGAATTATTCACTCATTATGATCTGATCCCGATACGAAACAATCGGGGAAACGGGCATGATAAAGGTTGGGTTGAGTCACCACACACCGAACAAAGTAATTGACATTTGATACCAGATGTTTAATTCAATCAAGTTAAGTTATTTAAAAAAATTAATAGAATTTATGCACTTAATGCTATAAGCAGAAAGGAGCTGATAAAAATCATATGTCATTGGTTTCGGTATGGGATTGATAAATGAAAACAAATTATCTAAAAACGCCCCGGAGGCGACTTTGGGTAATTTTTGACTTACAAATTAATTGCAGGTCATTTTATCTAAAAATTTTAAATGGAGAAAAACACTAAATGAAACACTCAACTTTGCTCACATCAGTATTAGCATTTGCTTTAATGGTAGCTCCGATTGCTGCTTCAGCAGGCGATACATTAGATACTGTCAAAAAACGTGGCCACTTACGCTGTCAAGTTGGTACGCCTTCAGGTGGTTTTTATAATCTCGATGCCAACGGCAAATGGTATGGCCTTGATGTATCAGTATGTCAGGCTGTAGCGGCAGCCATTTTTGGAGACAAAAAGAAAATGGAAATCCAATCTGTCAGTAGTCAGGCACGCTTTACCGCTCTGGCCAATGGTGAATCTGACCTTTTATGCCGCACAGCAACCTGGACAA
>JAFLJU010000194.1 GCA_022712835.1 Desulfobacteraceae bacterium | reverse complement strand
TTTTGCCGGGGAAAATCTCCCCGTTGATACGCAAGTTTTTATCGGCATCCACCCGGGCATAAAGGGTCAGTCCGGAAACCGTTATTTTTTCAAGCGCAAACCGCTTTAAATCTTTAAGGCCATATTGAAAATCCATAAGATCTACGGACAACACCTTCCCGATCCGGATGCGGCTCACCAGGGTATGGGTCAGGCCGATTTTCTCAATTTTAAATTTAAGATCGGAAGGCGTAAGTCCCTGGGGCAATTCTTGCGGCAAGTGTTTTTCAATTATGGGGTAAAGAATAATGGTTTCAACAAGGGCAGGCAGGACAAGAAATACCGCCTGGAAAATGACCACCAGAATCAGAAACGATAAAAACAGATATCTTAAGGAAACTTTAAATCGCATTTTTAATCTGAATGGTTAAAAACAGATCCCCCTTTTGATGGTCCCGGGTGGTTTTTCCCATACCCGCCAGACGCAACCGCGTTCCTTTTTTAACCCCGGCGGGAATAGTCACCTTGTAAATAGGTTTGTGAAATCCCCAGGGAATACTAACCAATTTTTGGGTGCCGGTCAACGCTTCCAGGAAAGAGACCTCCATCTGACCGTAAAGATCGGAGCCGTTATCCATGGATTGTGTCACAACAACCTGGAGTCTGGGGGTGTATTTTTTTCGGGTAAATTGATTCAGTTTGTAATTCACGCCTGTTTTGGGTATTTTTTGATTCAGTTTTACCAGGACAATGCCGGCAATAAAACCGCCAATATGTGCCCACCAGGCGATACCGGCACCAGACCCACTGCCGGCGGCATTTAAAAACTGCATAAAAAACCAGAAACCCAGAAAAAGAAAGGCGGGAATCTCAATGATCCAGGGAATGATAATAATGGGAATCAAGGTGAGAATTTTAGCCCGGGGATACAACAGAAAATATGCGCCCATGACCCCGGCAATGGCACCGCTTGCCCCAATGGTCGGCACCGGGGACAAAGGATTTAAAACAAAATGAAAGCCGCCGGATATAACCCCTGAAAGAATATAGAATCCTAGGAATCGCACAGACCCGAAATGGGCTTCGATATTGTCTCCGAATATATATAAAAACCACATGTTCCCCAGAAAATGCCAAAATCCCCCGTGAAAAAACATATAGGAAAACCAGGACAATAGTTTGTTTGACAAAGAAAAATGCCGGGACAGATCCCAAATGGTATATTTTGCGGGTACCAGCCCATAGAGATAAAAAACCCTCTCATTGGAAAACCCCAGTTGAAGCTGCCATAAAAAGACCAAAAGGGTGGTTCCCATAATGGCATAGGTAGCGACAGGAATGCTGCTTGTGGGTTGATTATCCCGCAGTGGAATCATTTGATAACCTTAAGGCCATAGTGGCTTTCAACGTATCGCTTCAATGATTTTATAATCTCCATCACGGCGTCTTCAATGGTAAATGGTATAGGATCCATTCCCTGACTCATCTGGGTGAAAAGTTCGGTATTACCGGAATCCAACCCCAGGCGAAATTTTAGATAATCCAACCACCCGAAATACAAATATTGGATTTTTTCATCGGCAAGCCTGGCAATAAAGGTTTTTGTTTTCAAGGAAAGTTCAGCGGCAATCAGTTCAACCGCCGCTTCTTTTGTCTTGGGAAATTCCTCTTTTATGGAAACGGGAATAAGGGCCTTTATCTTCTCTTCGTGTGTTGAATCCAGAAACATCATGTAAAACACAGCTTCAAGGATGGATCTCACATCAAAATATATTTCAGGATCACGGCTGGCACGAGGCCCTGCCACATTTAAAACTTCAATCTGGTTTTCCATGATAAATGATTGGAGAATAATAGCGGCTTCAAAGGAATCGTTCTGGGTAAGGTCAATATGACAGACGGGTTTGCCTACCACCTTGGCAAACACCTTTGTTAATTCAGAGCCGCCCGTAAGTCTCCCCCTTGACACGATTACGGTACCATGGGAATCGACTATATTCATCTTGGTTCGACTGGGGTAATCAACTGTTTCCATTTCCGTGAGTTGATATTTGAGGGACAGGGAACCGGATTCTGTTTTTCTTCCCTTGGGAATCCAACCGCCATAGGGAATACTCAATTTAATGGCAAGATCGATAGCCGCACGATCGGCTCCGGTCTGCCCACCAGAAATAATTTTCTTTAACATATAAAAATCCCGAGGGTTAATTAAAAATTGCTTTTTAATAATAACAGTAAAGGGTATAACTTCAATACTATTTTTTAAGTTTAACTCTTGGGATTATAGTCAATTCAATGAATATACTAAACACAAAAGAATGCTTCCGGCTAATCCGTAAGATGGAGATGATGGATCACATCATTGACCATTCCATAATGGTCAGCAATGTGGCCTTATGCCTTTGCAGGTTGCTGGAAGAAAAATGTCCTGACATCAATATGGAAAGTGTACGCTGTGCTGCTCTTCTCCACGATATCACCAAGACAAGAAGTTTTACCACAGGAGAAATCCATTCCGAAACAGGGGGGATTCTTCTGAACGAGTTAGGGTCTCCTGAAATTGGAAATATCATCCGACAGCATGTCACCCTTGATGCCTGTCTGGACGACACCCCCATAACAGAATCAGAAATTGTCAATTATGCCGACAAAAGGGTTTTGCATGATCAGGTGGTCTCACTTAAAGAGCGGCTGGAATATATAAAGATCCGATATGGTTCAAAGCCCGAATTCAAAGGCCGGGTTAAACCCATGTGGCGCAATGCCTTGGCACTTGAAGAAAAACTGTTCAAACAATTGCCCTTTCTTCCATCCCAATTACCTGGGCGGGTATTGCCCATCATTAAAAAAACCGAAATAAACAAAAAAGGTCAGTCGACAACATAGCATTGCACAATATTGAACAGATCATTTATGGTAAATGGTTTTCCCAGAAACGCATCGGCTCCGGCAGCTTCTGCTTTTTGTTCGTTTTCCGTAACCCCGGACATCACAATGAAAATTTTTTCAGGCGTTTGTTCTTTTACTTTTGCCATCAGTTCAAAACCGGTCATTCCCGGCATATTAACATCACAAAAAATAATATCCGCATCACCGCCTTCATTTAGATACTGCCATGCAAGCTGACCGTTTTCAAAGGATAAAACTTCCCGATTCACACAATAGGTTAAGACATTTACCATCAGGGCGCGAATTCCGGGATCATCATCTACCACCAATATTTTAACATTCTGAATAATGGGGACAACCTCCGCAGGCAAAAAACATCATGCGGCCATCAAAATATCATGGAACAAAGATATTTTCTGCCGGGGAAATACCGTTTGAATAATAATCTCGATATTATCGAGAACTGCGTCCCTTCGGTGAATACCCAGGGGGTGATCTTCACAGATCATCGCAGTGGCCATGACACTTAATAATTTAACCCGTTCCTTGAAAAGATGGGATGATGGATTTGACCTAGGAAAAGAAATCTTTAATTTCGGGATGGCCTTGAAAATACAGGCCGAATTTTCAAGAACGGCCTCCTTTCGATACGCCCCTACCGGATACCCTTTGAGCTTTGCTTTCACCATCACAATCAACAAATGAAGCCGCATAAGAAAGATGTGGCTCTCCTCCATTTCTTTACTGCTGATATGTGTGGCACCGAATCGTTTCATTTTTCATTCCTGAAAAAGACGAACCTTAAAATTGTGCACAAATGGACACAATGGGGGGAAATCAATAGACTTCTCATATCATAGCTGGATAAAAATTCAATAGTTATTTGATAATCTGATTTTGAGACTTCCCAGAGCAGGTGTTCAACCCACTGAGAATAAGGCCAATTTTATCTTTCAGAATGCGAATTTTTTCCTGTTGGTCCTTTTTTTCGTTTTGCTTCAAGGAGAAAAGAACCTCCATATCGTCATTTAAGGACTCATACAGGGTAAACCGCTGGTGGATTTTATCCGTAAAATCCCGGGTGACCGCATCAATCAGCGGTATGAAATACAGGGTGGTCAATTGATCATGGTATTGCGCTATCTGATGTTGAATGGATACAAGCGTTTGTTTTTTAATCCTTTGGGCAGCCCTGTCAAATCCAGGCGTGAATGAAAAACACATATGTTTGTCCAGAAGACAGGAAATAAACTGAACAATGGATTGAACCCCCAGACCCGTCATAGCATTTGCCCTCATTTTTTGGGTATAGCGTGCCGTAAAGATGGTTTCAGGAAGCGTGAGCCCCAAAATTTTTTTAATTCCCTTAATATCCGTAGCTTTTATGGACCCGGGATCTTTTTGAATCAATTGCTTGGAAAAAATTTGCGTTTCCTGTTCCATTGGGTTGCCCAACTTTAAAAAATCAATCTGATAGGAATTGAGCAAGGATTGGAAATAAGCAGAAATCCTGGTTTCCTGGGTGGTGATCACTGATTTTAGTTCCGGCAAAATCTGTTCCAGGGCAAACAAATCAATTTTCCGTTTAAAATCCTGAAACATCAGGTACAATATCTTTTTGGCCCCACCATCCTTAATCTGGGATCGATAGGGGGCCGCATCCATAGGTGTCTGCCCGATAAAATCCTGCACCTTTCTGCCAATATTGATTGAATCCCTGGCAAAGGCTTTTTTCAAATTTAATTGAATCTCTTGCGTAAGGCCCGACACCGCCCCTTCTATGGAGTTGTCCACAATGGACTTAAGGCGGGAGGCATTTTCACTGATTTCCTTTAAGTGAACCCTGTTTTTTTTCTCTCCATCCATGTCAGAACATAGCAGGCCGTCAAAGAGATCCGCCTTTTTAGCAAGCTCGCCAGCCATCATTCTGATTCGTTCCAAATGATTGGATAAGAGCAGATCATAACGTTTTCTTTCCAGCAGATGATCCAGGGTTTGATGGAAGGCATGACAATTGTCATTGCAATACCCGATCATTTTCTTGTCTTCGAGCCATAATTTTAGGCGTTTGCCATCCCTTTGGGACAAGCGGGGCCCCATAGCCTGAAATAGGGTATGTAAAGCAGAGAATGAATAAAGCCTGGGATCAGGAACAAAAAGTTCCAGTTCAGATAGGATCTTTGATTCTATCTGAACAAGATCCGCAAGGTTCTCGTGTTCTGTTAAATCGCAATTGTTCACAAACAAGATATTATCAATCAACCCCAGCCGTTTGATAATTTTTAAGAACGCCATATCCGATTGCCTGAGGCCGATTCTGGAACTGATGCAATAAATGATAAGGTTGGCTGATTCCATATAGGTGACAACCTGACTCAGCTGGGCGGGATCCGTGGAGTCAGTCCCCTGGCAATCTGCTATTTCTATATTGGGGTCAATGAGTTTTCCAAAAACATCCAGACAAACATCTTTGACATAAAAGGCCATGGCCGGGTTGGAGGTAAAGGCTTTGTGTTGTTCAAAAGATTTACCAGAAAATGAAATTTTCCCCTGGTCCGCCCCAACGATATCCTTACACGCCTCATATCCTTCAAGGGCATTCCGGATCAAAATTGTTTCGGGCCTTATGCCAGCACTTGTGACGGGAAATTCTTTGACCAAGGTGTCATAAACATTTCCCAGATAGGCCCGGTCGTTTTTGCGCCTCAGATCAAATCCCTCAATGAGATTACCCCCAGAACCATCATCGGGAAACAGTTCCAATGATTTCCGGACAATGGCGTTAACCTCATCCCAGGATTTCATCACCAGAACCGCTTCATTTTTTTTCCCCTTCCGGATCCGTGTGGTGATTGAGGTCACAACGCCAGCCCCTCTTTTTACCAGTTCTTTGCCGGTCAAGGAATTGATAAAGGTGCTTTTTCCGGATTTAATGACCCCCACCACCGCAATCCGGATCAAACCGGACTGAATCGCCTCTGGGATTTGATGGCAGTTTTTTCTATAAACATCCAGAAATGAGGTATCACCCGGGGAGATATCTTCCATCATGTCAATGACACTCAGGGTCTGTTTGACAATGGCGCCAATTTCCTGTGTAGAAGGTGCCTGTGAAGAGGGGGTCTGTGGGTCTGGGGTCTGTGAAGTGGAGGTTATTGTTGTCATAATAGAGTTAAGAATCAATAGATCAGCATCATTGCGCGGTCATATTTGATATCCGGATTAGCTGAAAACAAAAGGTCAGAGGACAGGTCGCAGGTAAGCCATGCACTGTCATGAAGTTCATTTTCAAGCTGCAAAGGCCCCCAGCCGGCACACCCCAAAAGTATCATAAAATCCTGGGGCCCTTCCTGAACCGCAATGGCTTCCAGGATATCCCGGGAATTGCTAAGACAAAGCCAGTCCGTGACCCTGAGGCTTTCATTCCAGGTAAAAGGATCTCCATGGAGAACAAAAACACCGCTGGGCTGAACAGGCCCCCCCAGGTAGATATTGAGTTTATCCACGCTGGCATTACACTCGATGTTCAAATCTTCAAACAATTCCCGGCCTGTCAGCAGAGGATGAACTTTGTTGACAATAAATCCAAGTGCACCAGATTCATTGTGTTCACACATGCAGGTCACTGTCTGGGAAAAATTAGGATCCGGAAGTCCCGGCATTGCCAGAAGAAATTTGCCTTTTACACTATCAGAAAGTTCATCACCCATAGACCTGCTCCGTATTTAATCTTGACATTCCAATTCCTGTACACGTATATCAGTTAAATGGATAATCTTAAATATTTTTAATTGATTTGCAATACTTTTATTACAATACCTTTATTCTAAGAGAACCAATTTATGAAAGAAATCCCGGCAAAGCCATCACAACTTCAAGAAATCTCCAGAAACACCCTAACTTCCGGCAAGGGAACGCTTTCTTCCGGAACAAGGGAGCTTTTTGGAAAAATACTGTCGGAACAAATTGGTTCCCTGTCCGGGGAAGCAGATTTAACACCGACATCCCAGGGGCTGCCCGAACTTGAAGGCGCATACAAAGCCCAAACAATCAATCTGTCGGACCAAGCCCCCCCCCAAGGGAACCCCATTGCCGAAAAGATCAATGCATCCATTGATCTTTTGGACACCTACGCTTCCATGCTTTCCAACCCGGATAACACCTTAAAGCAGGCCCACGCGCTCCTTGAAGATCTATCCGAAAAAAACCGCCACCTCCGGAAAGAACTGGATCAGTCGCCAACCTCCGATCCGCAACTGGAAAAAATACTCACCCACCTGACAACACTTGTTAAAGTGGAGCAAATTAAAATCGATAGGGGCGATTATACCGATCTTTCCTAAAGGCGCTTAATCTTCTTTCCTGCCATACACATCATCAAGTCTGACAATATCATCTTCTCCCAGATAAGAACCTGACTGTACCTCAATTAATTCCAGGGGAATCGTTCCGGGGTTTTCCAACCGGTGCACCGTACCAAGAGAGATATAGGTTGATTCATTTTCCTGGAGCAACATTTCCTGATCCCCCTTTGTTACGATTGCCGTACCTGAAACCACGGTCCAGTGTTCCGCACGGTGGTAATGTTTTTGCAAAGAAAGCTTGGCACCTGGTTTGACCGTGATCCGCTTTACCTGATACCGGAGGGAAGAATCAATGCTCTCATAATTGCCCCAAGGCCTATAAACCCTTCTATGGGTAACGGACTCCTCTCTTTTTTTAGCTTTGAGCTGAAGAACAATTTTTTTAACATCCTGAACCCGATCCCTGGGGGAAACCAGAATAGCATCCGAAGTTTCAACAATGACAAACTTCTCAAGACCCACGGCAGCAACAAGCCTACTTTCTGCATGGATATAGGAATCATTGACATCCTGGGTTAAAACATCCCCCGTTATCACATTGCAGTTTCCATCCTTGGCACCGGTCTGCCACAGGGCATCAAAGGACCCCAGATCATTCCAACCAGCATCCAGGGAAATCATCACCCCCTTGTCGGTTTTTTCCATCACCGCATAGTCAATGGAGTCCGGGGCCAGGGTTTCAAAAAGTTTTCTATCAATCCTTAAAAAGTCAAGATCCTGTGTTCCAGCCGCCATCACCTGCCGACAAAGTGTCAGCATATCAGGCGCATATTGTGCAAGTTCGTCAATGATCGAAGAGGCCTTGAACATAAACATTCCCGAATTCCAGCAGTATTCATTTGATAGAATATAATCCCGGGCACGCTGTTGATCCGGTTTTTCAACAAAACATTCAATTTTACAGACCTGGGGCAGATCATCCATCCCCTGACCTTTTTTAATATATCCATACCCGGTTTCAGGGGATACCGGAACAATCCCAAAGGTGATTAAAAATCCTTTTTCCGCCAATTCACGACCCTGGGCTATTTTTTCATGGAAGTGACTGACATTTTCAATCACATGATCGGCTGGCAGCACCAGCATGACAGGGTCGTTTTCTTTTTCAAGCAATTTTATGGCAGCCAGGGCAATGGCAGGGGCGGTATTTCTCCCCACGGGCTCCAAAATAATGGAGTGGGGGACGTGGCCGATTTGTTGCAATTGCTCGGCGGTCATAAACCGATGGGCCTCATTGCAGACCACCACAGAGGGTGCCATTTCCTCAATGCTGTCAAGCCGTAAAAGCGTATTTTGCAACATGGTTTTATCATTATAAAGGTCAATCAGCTGTTTGGGAAACAAAGCTCTCGAAAGGGGCCACAGCCTTGTACCTGCCCCACCTGCCAGGATTACTGGAACAATCATAATTCCTCCTTTAAAGATCAAAAATAAAGGGCATGCATATGCCTATTTCAAAATAAAATTCAATAAAAAAACCGACATCCTTAGGGATATGATTTATTTTTCTACCATATAAAGATTAATACACAACCCTTTTTCAACTTCATACCGGTTAAAGGTTTTTAGGGAAAACCCAGCTGTCAAAAGCCAGGATTCAATCTGCTGTTTTTCAAATCCCAACCAGGCCCCCCCAATGATTTCCTTGATATGCTCTTGGTCATGTTTCTCAAAATCTGCCAGCAAAAATATTCCCCCGGGTTTAAGCACCCGGAACACTTCATGGATGGATTTTTCAGGTTCAAAAATATGGTAAAGCACCATGCTCATGATCACGGTGTCAACTTCCTGGTCTTTCATGGGAAGATTTTCAAGCTCTCCCAAACGCAGCTCAATGGCATTGAGACTGGGCAATTTTATCCGGGCCTGTGCCAGCATTTCAGGAGAGCTGTCAACTCCTATGAGAACCTTTTTATTCTCACAGTACAGCCGGCCCAACATTTCCCCGGTTCCGCAACCAAGATCTGCCATCCGAGTACCTGCCAGGGCCATTTGTTTGAGTATCCCGTTTAAATCAAGGGTTCCCAAAACTTCTTTTTTTAACCGATCCCATTGGGGGGCAACGGTTCTAAAAAAACGCTTGGCGCGGTTTTTTCGAATGGTAATGCTTTGTTTCGCCTGTTCAAGATCTAGGACGCAGAGGGTCTCTTTTTCAATGCGGCCACAGGCCAAATTAATCAATGAGAAGGTTTCCTGGGTCTTGTTGGCAGAATAATAGATAAAACTACCATCCTTGCGCAATACCAACAAACCCGCTTCCAACAAAATTTTCAAATGCCGGGAAACCCCGGACTGAATCATGTCAACAATGGAAACAATCTCATTCACATTAAGTTCATAATGATTAAGAATGTTCAATAACCGAAGCCGTGTGGGGTCTGAAAGCGCCTTAAACTGTTTGATAATTTCCATGTTCGTATCTCATTTGCCTTGGGAGAGGGGTAAAATCAGCGCCTATACGGTTATTTCCTGGCCAAATTCCAAGACCTGGCAGGAAACCCCTTTGGCTTCCACCTTTTGTTTAAAATTTTTAGGATCCACTTCAATCACCGGAAATGTATTGTAATGAATGGGAATAACCATCCTAGGATTCACAAACTCACAAGCTTTTACGGCATCATCAATCCCCATGGTAAAATTATCTCCAATGGGTGCCAGTAATACATCAATTTTATTCATCTGTCCAATGAGCTTTAGATCGGAAAAAAGGCCGGTATCCCCCATGTGATAGATGATCTTGTCCTCGATATAGAGAAGAATCCCTGTGGCCGATCCGTGACATTCATTATCGGCAGTTGTGGATCCATGAAGTGCCTGGGTTAATTTTACCCGACCGAAATCAAAATCATGGGCTCCCCCGATGTGCATATTATGGACGGCACCCCCCTTGGATGAAATATAATTGGCCAGCTCATTCTCACAAATACACAATGAATTACACCGTTTTGCAATGGCCAGTGTATCCCCCAGATGATCACCGTGACCATGGGTTAACAAAATAAAATCGGCGTGAACATCCTCCGCCCCCACAGGGGATGTGGGGTTGCCATCCAAAAACGGATCAATGAGAATACGTTGCCCTGTTTCTGTTGTGACCTGAAAGGCAGAATGGGAAAAATATCTTAATTTCATATTATACCTCCTTTTATCAATAGTTTTTCTTTTCTTTTATCACAACCACATTAAATCTCAACCCGAACATTAATGTCTCATGAGTTGCCCCTCCCCTCTGGACTGTCCCAAAACACTGGGACATATATGTCTCGCCACCCAGTAAAAAAAAGCCCTACCATAAATGAGAACACGACAAAAAAAATCTATAGATAAAGGTAGTTAAAAGATAAATCGGATATAGTTTCACCATGGAATGGCTCTTGATAAGGTCTTAATAAGAACCTGAAAGGAATATAGACCAGCGGCCTAATAATGATATTACAAAATTTTAAATAAAAGGAGTCTATGATGAGTGTATTGGTTGGAAAAAATGCACCGGATTTTACGGCAACGGCAGTAGAAAAAGACCAGATCCTTGGAGATTTTACCCTTTCCCAATTCAAAGGACAATATGTGGTGCTCTTTTTCTATCCCCTTGATTTTACCTTCGTTTGCCCCACTGAGCTCCATGCATTCAGTGATAAGTTGGATGAATTTGAACGAAGGAATGTAAAGGTTATCGGTGTCAGCATTGATTCTCATTTCTCCCATCTGGCATGGTTAAACATACCCAAGTCCAAGGGAGGAATTCAAGGGGTAGCCTACCCCATCGTATCGGATTTAAACAAGACCATTTCCAGGGATTACGATGTACTGGTTGAAGGGGCGGGCATTGCCTACAGGGGGCTTTTCCTTCTGGACAAAGATCATGTGGTTCGACATCAGGTGGTCAACGATCTCCCCCTTGGACGAAATGTATCTGAAACGCTTCGCATGGTGGATGCCTTGCAATTTACTGAAAAATACGGTGAAGTCTGCCCTGCCAATTGGAATCAGGGTGACAAATCCATGAAACCCACAAAAGATGGATTGGAAGAGTTTTTTAAATAATATTCCTAAGAAACGTCAGGATTTTTAGCGAGCAAAAGAGAGGCCAGGTGAGATGACCTGGCCTCTCTTTTGTGACGGAATCAATATATTTTTCATTTAATTTTGTTGCTATTTAACAGTTACAACCGGGCAATCCGCCTGGAGGATAACCAATTGGGCCGTGGATCCGAAAAGTAGTTTACCCACTTTGGACCTGCTTTTTACCCCGATAATAATTTCGTCCACTCCTTTTTCATTGGCAAAATTAACAATATCTTCGCCAGCGTCGAGACCTCTGACCAGTAGATGGGTTTTACAGGACACCTGTTTTTCATCAAAATATTTTTTAACATTTTCCAGATTTTCCTCTGCCTTTTGAACCAATACCTGCTCCGCTTTCTCCCCACCGATCATAGAGGTAACAATCAGCACTTCAGCCTTAAATGCCATTGCATGTTCCAGGGCAACTTTGAGCAGCTCTTTTCCCACATTGACACCCTTGTATCCGATCAGAATCTTCATAGTATCCCCTTCTTTTCAGTATTAAAATATTATATAAATATCGTAAATACATAAAATATTAAGCCTGCATGTACAAGAAAAAAACACAAAAGCATTACGTGAGGTTTTCAGCAGCCCACAATGCTGCCTGAAGCCGCCTTTTGACATTGATTTTCTTAAATATATTATGCAAATGGGTTTTTACGGTATGGGGACTGATAAACAATTTTGTGGCAATTTTTTTATTGGAAAAACCCAATGCAATGAGATCTAATATTTCCCGTTCCCGCAGGGTAAGACCCGACGGGTCAGATCCATGAGTCTCTTCCAAAGACTGGTATTGAAAATGACAGTCTTTGGCAAAGGACAGGGCTGTACCAAGCCCTGAGATTCGAACAACTTCACCTTTTAGCGCCACTTTTGCCCCACGCCCCCTAAATTCCTTAATCGCACCAAGGGGAATCTCAATATCTATTTCCAGAATCGTCCCAACAGATAGCTTCAGGTCGGTGGAAATCAAAGCACCGGTGGATGAAATATTCCTGGTTTTTAAGGGGGGATCTGTTTTATTTAAAACCCCATCATGGATTTTTAGAATTACAGGCAATTCAAGGTCAAAACGCTTATGGTCTCTTTTATTGTTCATTTGACGCAACATGGCCCATCCCCTGATTAATCGTCCTAGGTATATTCATCAAGCATGGGTTGTAATCTATGCCACCAAGGCGGGTCTTGTCAATGCAATTTTTTTCTTCTAACAACACCGGCAAGTCCTAAAAGGCCTATTCCGAACAACAGCATGGTCGTAGGTTCCGGAACCGGATTGGGACCAGGAGGTGTTGGGCTGTCAGCAGTCCAGAAGCGCATATGGGAAAGGTTGTGATTGTTCAGACCTTCAGTGTCCCAATCGGCAAACGTTAGTCCGTTGGCATACCACAATTCAAATCCGCCGCCGCTATTCCCATTGCTGCTTCCTGCTTTCACGCTGTAATACAGGGGGGTGTCCCAGGCAGTGGGCGCAATCCAGTTGCCGATATCTCCCGAAAAGTCACCGGTGAATGCGGGATCAGTACCGGTCCAGTTGCCACTGCCCCATTTCCCATAAAGGGTCAGGTCGGTCGGAAGGGTCAGGCCAGCCGGTAAGGGTCCGCCGTAGTTGTCCACCAGCCAGTTGACGTTGTCAGTCGTGTCCTGATGGGCCTGGGCGCCGGTCCAGGTACTATTGATCAAGCTATAGGAATTTCCGATGGAAATAGGAGTTGCAAATCCGGTATCTGTCAAAAGCATGACGGATAAAATGAGCAGACACGCCACGGTCGCCTTCTTAAAAGTATGTATTAGCATGATTTCTCTCTCCTGTTTGTCTAAGATTATCGTCAAAATTAAGAATGCAAATTACATGCCCGCATGCCCAAGCTTTTCAAATTTAATGACAGAGTTCCTTATGTTCAACTGATGCATTCGGATATGGCGCCGGTATCATGGAATGGAAATGCAACCTTTTTTCGGCATTTGTGGGGAGAATTCCAATTAGCCCCCCCAATAAACAAAGAAAATTGTGAAGTAAATAACACAAAATAGGTGTTTTTCTGACACAAAGTGGTAATAAATTACATAAAATGTCATTTAAATGCCCTGACGGGGGAGATCAACACAAGACCGACAATGGCCCCTGGTTGCCAAGACGAGTCAGGTCTCTCGCGGGCATGGTGGGAACTCTACAATTCAGTGGTCTACAAGGATGGCAAGAGCATTTGTATTGTAAAGATGGAATTTAATTTAAAAGTTGATTGCTGGCGGAAAAACCATCAACTTTGTGTGCAATAGTGTAGGGAGCGATAATTTTAACCATAAAAAAAGGGTCCTGGAAAAACTCCCAGGACCCTTGAATTTATTAATGGAGGCGGCTTCCAGATTTGAACTGGAGAATGTCGGCTTTGCAGGCCGATGCCTTACCACTTGGCCAAGCCGCCAAAATGAATGGAGCGGGAAACGGGAGTTGAACCCGCGACTTCGACCTTGGCAAGGTCGCACTCTACCACTGAGTTATTCCCGCTCAGCAAACAAGGGGAATTTATATATGGACTGGCCCCTATTGTCAATAAAAAATTGCTTAAAACAAAAACTTTCTTGCTTTGATGACATAATCAAGGCCTGACCACACCGTAAATATCAATGCCCCGTAGAGAAAGAAAATACCGATGGCGTTAAAATCGATCCCAAGATAGGCATAATGCAGACTCAAAGGGATAATTGCCGCTATCTGGAAACCAACCTTATATTTACCCAGCCAGGAGGCTGCCACATCCTGTCCGTTTTCAATCAGCACACACCGCAAACCGGTCACAGCCAATTCCCTTCCGATGATCACACAGGCAATCCAGCCCGGCATAAAGCCAAGGGAGACCAGCATCACCAAAGTGGACGATACCAGCAGCTTGTCTGCAAGGGGATCCAGTATGGTGCCAAGTTTTGATTCAAGGCCACGGGTTCTGGCCAGATATCCGTCAAAATAATCTGTGATGGATGCCAGGGAAAAAAGAACGGCAGCAATAAATGTGGTGACCCTGGAGTCTGACATCAGGAGCACCACAATAACGGGAACCATTAAAATTCTTGAAATGGTAATAAAATTCGGGGTTAGGACAACCGCTTTAATTTTTTTTGACCATCTCATTATTTTTTATCCGTTATTTTTGTTCATTCTTTTTGTTCCAGTCGGCCATAAACGCATCAATCCCCTTATCGGTCATATGATGGGCGGCAAGCTTTTTTAGAACCCCATGGGGGATGGTGGCAATATCCGCCCCGATCAGGGCAGAATTTAAGACATGCAAGGGATTTCTCACACTGGCCACAATAATCTGGGTATCAAAATCATAATTGATAAAGATCTGAACAATCTGTTCGATCAATTCCATGCCTTCCTGGGCCAGGTCATCGATACGTCCCACAAAAGGGGATACATAGGTAGCCCCGGCTTTTGCCGCCATCAATGCCTGCAATGCGGAAAAAACAAGGGTTACATTGGTCTTAATACCTTCCGAGGACAATGTTTTGACCGCCTTCAACCCTTCCACGGTCATGGGAATTTTAACGGTGACATTGGCCGCAATTTTAGCAAGTTCACGGGCTTCGGTAACCATGCCGTCATATTCAAGGCTGATCACCTCTGCACTCACGGGGCCGTCAACAAGTTTACAGATATTGGCAATAATTTCCTTGAACTCACCGGGTTCTTTGGCAATCAATGAGGGGTTTGTAGTAACCCCATCCACCATTCCCATGTCCATGGCATCTTTAATCAGATCGATATTGGCGGTATCAATAAAAAACTTCATCTGTTGCCTCCTAGTCCAGAAGAATAACCTCCTGATGTGTTTGTTTTTCTATGATTTTTAACAATTGTTCCGGGGTTTTATCCAACACCGGATGAAGGGTATCTGCACCGATATCACACAGGGGCCTGAGCACAAAACACCTTTCCTGCATCCTTGGATGGGGAATGTCAAGATACTTCGTTTTGACAATTTGATTTTGGTAATAAATAATGTCCAGATCAATAATTCTCGGTCCAAACCGAAAGGCTTTTCCCTCTTTATCCAGAGATAGTTCAATCAGTTTTAAAATTTCCAGCAATTCTTCCGGCGCAGCCTGTGTTTCAACTTTCAGGGCCGCATTCACAAACCAGTCCTGATCTTCAAAATTCTGGGGCTGTGTTTTGTAAAACGAAGAAACCGCAAGAACCCGGATCAGGGTGTGATGCTCCAGGCAATCGATGGCCAAGTTCAGGTTCTCTTTTTTATCCCCTTTATTTGAGCCGATACTCAAATAGGCTGTGAACCAAGCGTCCATCAAGGCTCAACATCAATGGAACATGTTTTAGAAAGGGAACTTTTGATCCCCTCTTTCCCAATGGCCTGGACCCTGAAGTAATAGTGAAGCCCCGGTTCCAATGCTCGTCGATAGGTCATTTCCGGCATGGAAACAACCCCGACCGATTCAAAGACAAAGGGACATCCCTGACAACCATTCAAATCTTTGGTACCCATATAAACCCTGAATGCCTCGGGTGCTATTTTTGCATTTACCGGGTCCACGGAGTGGGCCCATGTCAGGATCACCTCATTTTTTCCCAACGAATAGGTCAGATTTCCAGGAGCGGCCAAAACATTGCCATCCTTTACCGGTGGCAGGGGGGGCGCTTTTATACCGCAAGCAGGTAGCAAAAATGTTAAAATCAAAAGAACAAGGAAATAAATAAATTGTTTTTTACCAAGGTTCATCACAAATCCAGCTCCTTTTCAGCACGCTCAACCGCCCGGGCCACGTTGTCAAAGCTTGTTCCCCCGTATGATACGCGACGGGCAATCATTTGATCAAGGCTGATGAAATGATAGATATCGGTGTCGACCAACTCACTGAAAGTTTGCAATTCTTCAAGACTTAAATCATCCAATTCCTTGTTTTGAGATAGGCCAAAGGCAACGGCTTTGCCTGCAACAGAATGGGCCTGGCGAAAGGGCAACCCGCGGTTCACAAGATAATCTGCAAAATCAGTGGCATTTAAAAACCCCTGTTTGCAAGCTTGTTTCATTCTATGGGCATGCACCTCGATATTTGGCAGCATCCGGGTGTAAACTTCTGTGCAGATTTTCAAGGTATCAATGGTATCAAACAGCGGTTCCTTGTCCTCCTGCATGTCTTTGTTATAGGCCATGGGAAGGGATTTCATGGTGGTAAGAATAGCCATCAGATTTCCCACCACCCTTCCTGTTTTCCCCCGCACAAGCTCTGCCACATCCGGATTTTTCTTCTGGGGCATGATGCTGGAACCTGTGGTAAAGGCATCGGAAATGGTGATAAAGGAAAATTCGGAGGAGGACCATAGGATCAATTCTTCGGAAAGCCGTGACAGATGAATCATGCAAATGCTGGCATGGGAAATAAATTCCATGACAAAATCCCGGTCTGAAACGGAATCGATACTGTTTTCTGACACAGAGCCAAAGTCCAGCACCTGTCTTGTATACTCCCGGTTCAAAGGATAGGTGGTGCCGGCCAATGCCGCGGCTCCCAGGGGCATGACATCCACCCGTTTAATCGAATCCTCAAACCGCTGGATATCCCGGCCCATCATTTCATAATAGGCCATAAGATGGTGGGCGAACAGCACCGGTTGGGCACGCTGCATATGGGTGTACCCCGGCATGATCACATCCAGGTGTTTTTTTGCCATGGTCACCAAAGCTTTTTGAAACCCTTTGAGCATCTGGATGATATTTATGGTTTCTTCTTTGAGGTAGATCCGTATATCCAGAGCCACCTGATCATTTCGGCTACGTCCGGTGTGAAGTTTTTTTGCCAGATCCCCGCTTTCCCGGCCCAGAGCGTCTTCCACATGCATGTGGATGTCTTCCAGGCTGTCGGTGAAGGGGATTTCATTATTATCCATCTTGGCTTTCACACGATCAAGCCCCTGGATCAGGCTATCGGCTTCTGCCTTGGTGATGATCCCTTCATTTGCCATCATTTTCAAATGGGCAATGCTGCCTTTTATGTCACTTGCATAAAGCCGTTTATCCACATCAATGGAGGCATTAAATTTTTCAACCAGCTCGTCTGTTGCCTGGGAAAACCGCCCTCCCCAAAGTTTTTCACTCATGATCTGCCTGTCTTCCTTAAAAAAGGTGGTTATTATTATTTTTTAAAATCAAGCCTAGGATCAGCCCAAAATCAAACTTTCCAAAATCGCTTTGTGCATATGGCGCTTATTTTCTGCCTGGTCCCAGAACGCGGCCCCCTTTGCCTCAAGAACCTCTTCTGATATTTCTTCGCCTCTGTGGGCCGGCAGACAATGAAGAACCAGAACATCGGACTTGGCATGGGACAACAACTCATGGTTCACCTGGAACCCATCAAAGGCTGCCAGCCTACCCGCAAGTTCATCTTCCTCGCCCATACTGGCCCAGACATCGGTGTAAACCACATCGGCTTTTTTGACCGCTTCTTTGGGGTCATTTGTAAAAACGATATGCGACATGGTATCTGCCCCGGCATTGGCAATAATATCCTTTCGAATGGAATGACCGTCGGGACACGCCAGGGTAAGATCAAACCCAAGGACACTGGCCGCATTCACCCAGGAATTGGCCACATTATTGCCATCCCCCACCCAGGCAACTTTTACATTTTCATATCCGCCCTTGTGCTCAATAATGGTCATGAGATCGCTTAAGATCTGGCAGGGGTGGAAAGAATCTGTCAGGGCATTGATTACGGGAATGCTGGAGCTTTGGGCAAATTCCTCCACAAGAGCATGGTCAAAGGTTCTCATGGCCAAACAGTCAATGTACCGGGAAAGTACCCGGGCGGTATCTTTGGCGGGTTCATTGCGGGAAATCTGTGTGTCCTGGGTGCTCATATAAATGGGATGCCCGCCCAGCTGGATCATGGCTGTTTCAAACGAGATCCTTGTCCGGGTGGATTTTTTATCAAAAATCAGGCCCAGGGTTTTGCCGGTTAAAAGCGAATCAAAGATCCCCTTTGCATACCGCTCCTTAAGTTTTATGGCCCGTTTGAAAAGATTTTCAAAATCTTCTCGTTCAAGGTCCAACAATGATAGTATATCTTTTTTCAATTTGGATCTCCTAACGATATAATCTTAGCTAAAACAGGCTGTCCAAAACAGCCACAAGCCTGTCAATTTCAGTTTTCTCAACGATTAAGGGTGGTGCAAATCTAAGAACTTTATCCTGAATCCCGTTAATAATAAAGCCTTTTTTAAAACAATTT
>JAFLJU010000607.1 GCA_022712835.1 Desulfobacteraceae bacterium | reverse complement strand
GGGTCAGGGCTATGGTAAGAATCCCTATGGTTGTTGCAATGGTTTTAATTTTGGTCATGTCATTCTCCTTCCAGTATTAATCTAAGTTTGTGTTTCAGTTTATTTTATGACTCAGCGGGGAATCATATATATTCTACCCTGACTAAATAGCAAAAGGAGTGCCAAGAAATGAAATATCGAATAAAACTGAATAAAAAAACTATATTGTCGTACATGAAGAACAAAAAATGCACCCTCCCAATTTACCGGAAGGATCGAGAATCATTGATTATAAAGATTCTCTCGTTCAGGATTTAATTTTCACCAATTCGAATCTCATGTATCGGCGCGGATGTTGGAAAACATCTTCTGGTTCCCCCTCAGGGGGCAAGGCCAACTCATCCCCTTATGAAGGGTAAACCCAAAGCCTGGCACCCTGGGCCAGGATATTTACCGTTTGCGATTATCTTGGCAATATCGATATCTTTATCAACTCGGTTTTGTATCTATGCATTGTCTGATTTTTATACAGTGTGCAGATAAGAATGTTTAAAAATTAACCGGATTGATTTTTCTGTTCAGCCATAATAAAAGTTATTGTGTCGAATGCGTATAAAGAAAGATGGAGGGGGAAACCAAAATTTTTATTGAGAGTATATTTTACCTGGAATCTTGACTATTTATGCTGTAGCTGTCCAATCACTCGACAACGGGAAAAAATTGTTCTCCAAGCAACGGGAAGGATCCTTGAGATAGGTGTGGGTTCAGGCCTGAATTTCCCTTTTTATGACCACCGAAAAATATAATCAAAAATACCGGAAACAATAACAAGACGATGAGTCTGCCCTGAAGAGTTCTAAAATTTTATATTTTGACAAAAAAAATATAAAGTCCCTCTCTGACAATATAAATTGAATGACTTTGAATTTATCTATTGGGCTCCTGCACAGTACAAGACATATCCCATGAACCCTAAAAAACAAAAGACTAAGAATATAAAAATAAAAAATGAAAATATCATAATTTCCCTGCCCCTTTTTTATAGGTTGTATAATTTTGTTAAAAAATAAAAATAGCAATTGTTGTGCCAAATATCTCGCTATCACAAGATTTATGCTCTTACCGTTCTTTGGGTGTAAGTTTGCACCAAAAATTATAATTAAAGAAATCACTGATTATATTGGGGAGGACAACATGAAAACATAATCATTCATTAAAGGAACGATTCTTTATCATGTTGCAATAGAAAAATAGCCTATTAATTTAAGCATTTGTCTGAGTTAAAAGGCTTGGTGGCACATTTGTTGCGATGCACAAAACAAATGACAGGGAATTTTTTATTAAAAAAAAGAAAGGAGCAATAAATGACAACTTTATTTAAACACATCACTATAGCATTTCTAATCTCGGTATTTTTTGCAGGGATCGCTTTTGCTACAGATGATAAGGGACATGACATGACCGATCATGACAAGGCCAGCCAAGAAAGAATCGGGGTTTTAATCTATGAATCTGTCGTGGATGGATACATGCTCGCATATCATTTTATAGATCTGAGAGATCCGAAAGCAGATGGCATGGAAAAGGCTTCCATGGATAAGACCTCTGCTATGACTAACCCGGAAATAGAAAAACCACACCACCTCATGGTTTATATCATGGATAAAAATCACAAACTTGTTCTAAAAGGTAAAGTTGGCTTTCTTATTAAGGATTCTGACGGTTCTACTCAAAAATCAATGGGAATGTATATGAGTCGAGGTTTTGGAACTACAGCAGACATGAAGGGAAAAGGAGTTTACAGTATTACAATAAAAGCAATATTAGGCGATAAAAAAATTATGGACAAATTTGAATATGCAATGAAATAGTTTTTTTAAACAAGCAAATCTCCAATATAAGATAATGACTCTTGATGAATTTAATTCTTCCCATTCCCATATAATTAATTTTTAAGTCCAAGGATAAAAAAACTGCCATCGGCCTTATTCACAAATATCTTCATTTCTTTTGTACCGTTGGTATGAGTTATGCAAATTTTATTCTCAACACAGCAATTTTACAGATTGCGTATATCATTTAAGAAGGGAGATTCGTTATGAGAAAATCATATAAAATAAATTGGTTAAAACAAAAAGGGGTTATCATTGGGACAACCATTCTATTTTCGATCGGACTTCTTACCATGCTTTTTCTTCAGGTAGCCGTTGCTGGAAGCCCGGGTGAGTATGCGGTAATTCATGCTGACCCTGCTGTTGAAAGCCTTTTTAAACTAAATCAGATACCTTCAAATTATAAATATTATTATACGGGCCGATCCAACCTGCCCTATGCTGTTATTGGGATCGATCCAAGATACATACTGAATAGTAAATTTTGGCATAAAATTGAGTCTAAAAATAAAATCGATAAGAAGATTAATAATCTCATGCCCATAGGAAGGAACCATGTAACATACGGGAGAATACTGGATTCAGACGGTAATCAGATCGGCTTGTGGTTTTCAGAGTATCAGAATACCGTCATAAGGTTTGGATCAGGGAATGAACTTAAGGTATTCAGCCCCTATCAACCAAACGATAACGTATAAGCTTTTAATTAGCAAATTTTCGCCACTGTATCTACGTATCCCAAGTAGATACAGTGACATTTTTTTATTCGGATGACTTACCAATAGTTATCCGTTTCTTTTTGAAACGTAATAACCAGTTCCTCTGATTAGAAAATATCTTGTTAAATTTTTGAATGTGTTTAATAATTATCCATCTATTTGAGGAAATGTCTAATTTTTAATCAGGTATGCCCATGAAACACAAAATTCATATATCGCCCTGGATGACCATTGGGGTAAGTTTGGTCCTTATTGCTGTTGTGGGATTTTTAGGCGTTGTCAATTATAACCGGGATAAAGAGCAGATGGGAACGCTTTTAAAAGGAAAAGGGGCTGCCCTGATTCGTTCTTTTGAAGCTGGAACACGTACTGGTATGATGGGGGAAATGGGGGTGTTTGCCAATGGAATTCATTTGCAGGTTCTTCTGGAAGAGACTGCTGGGCAGTCTGATATTTCTTATATTAGCATAGTGGATAGTTCAGGGATAATTCTGGCCCATAATAAAAAATCTCTGATTGGGGAAAAATTTGTAGATTCCAATATTTTAGAGACCCTTTCCCCATCCAACCTGCCCCAATGGAGAATATTGGGGCAGAAGAACGGGGCAAAATATTTTGAAGTATACAAGACCTTTTTGCCAATTCTTGACCATCCGGGGCATGATCATCAAGACTGGGGAAACAATGTCACAAGCCAAAAAATTATGGATCCTACCAACCGCCCCTATATTTTTATTGGAATGGATATCACCCCTTTTGAAATAGCCATGAGAGAGGATTTAAAACACAATATTGTGATGGCTGCGATTATTTTTTCTCTTGGTCTTGCAGGGGTTGTTTCTCTATTCTGGGCCCAGAACTATACCCGCTCTCGCAAACTTCTTCAGGACACTCAAAAATTTGCATCGGAAATAGTAACCCATCTACCTGTAGGGATTCTTGTTATGGATATCCGGTATCGGGTTATATACAGTAATGCTGTTGCATGGAACCTTCTTGGGACCAATGAACTGGCAGTACAAGGTGTGGATGCCAAAGTGCTTCTCCCTGATAATATCTGGAGCTTACATGATAGGATCAAATCAGGACAACCAGTAGCAGAAAAAGAGATTCGCCTGTTACCAGGAAAAAACAAGTCAACCCCAGTAGCTGTGAGTGCAACGGACATCCATGGTGAAGATGGGAATTATATTGGTTTTATGTTTGTTTTCAAGGACCTAACAGAGATTAGGGAACTGGAAATTAAAACCCAACGCATTGAAAAATTGGCCACTGTTGGAAACTTAGCCGCTGGTATTGCTCACGAGATAAGAAATCCGTTAAGTTCAATAAAAGGGTATGCCACCTATTTTGGCAGCCTATTCGAGGATAGCAGCGAAAATAGGAAAGCAGCAGATCTTATGGCAGAAGAGGTGGACCGGGTGAATCGGGTGATATCTGAACTTCTTGAATTTGCAAGGCCTTCGGATCTGAAATTAAAGGAAATTAAGGTTAGTGACCTGATTGTTCACTCCATTCGCATTATCTCCCACGAGGCCGAGACTGCGGGTATTCAAATAACCTTGACTATAGCCTCTGGTCTTCCGTGTCTCACGGCTGATCTGGACCGACTGACCCAGGTTCTTTTGAATTTATACATTAATGCCATTCAAGCCATGACAAAGGGTGGGAATCTGACGGTCCAGGCCAACCGACAAGGTCCGAACCTTGTCATTGATATCTCTGATACGGGAACTGGTATTTCTCTTGGAAATTTAAAACATATTTTTGATCCCTATTTCACCACTAAAAATAGCGGCACTGGATTAGGCTTAGCCATTGCCCATAAGATTGTAGAAAACCACCACGGATTCATCCAGGCAAGAAGTACAGAAAATTTAGGCACAACAATTTCAATTGTCTTACCCATAATAGGTGAAAAGGAAAACCCGATATGAAAGGACGTATATTAGTCGTAGATGATGATTTAGGGCATCTTACCATGCTTAATACCGTTCTGGGCAGCTTGGGTCACATGGTTGAAAAGGCAACTGATGGAGGCCAGGCCATAGAATCAGCCCGGGAAAATCCCTATGATTTGATTCTTATGGACGTAAGGATGTCCTGTATTGATGGTATAGAGGCATTACAACAAATCAAGGAATTCAATCCATCCATCCCTATCATTATTATGACGGCGTATTCCTCAGTGGACAAAGCAGTAGAAGCCATGAAGCTTGGGGCCTATGATTATTTAACCAAACCGCTAAATTTTGAAGAACTTAAAATTATAATAGACAGGGCCATGAGCCATTTAAAGCTATCCATAGAAAATAAGGTCCTTAAAGAGAAACTTTTATCAGAAAGTAGTTTTTCGGACATCATTGGATCAAGCCGGGCCATGGAAAGGGTCATGGAAACTGCTAAAATTACCGCCAAATCTGACGCCAATATTCTTATTACCGGTGAAAGCGGAACAGGCAAAGAACTTTTTGCAAAGGCAATTCACAAAACCAGTTACCGACGAGACCACATGCTGGTGGTTGTAAATTGTGCCGCCTTGACCGAAACCCTTCTGGAATCAGAATTGTTTGGGCATGAAAAAGGGGCGTTCACCGGTGCGGACAAGAAACGTGACGGCCTGTTCAGACAGGCGGATAAGGGGTCTATTTTTTTAGATGAAATCGGAGAAATGCCCCTTTCTATGCAGGTAAAGTTGCTCAGAGCCATTCAGGAAAAAGAGATTCAAAGTGTAGGCAGCGATAAAACCATAAAAGTCAATGTCCGTATCCTTGCCGCAACAAATCGTAATCTGGAAAAAGAAGTCAAAAAAAAGAGATTCAGAGAAGATTTATTTTACCGCCTCAATGTCGTAAACATAGAGATCCCACCGCTAAGAGACCGAATAGGCGATGTTCCTCTCCTATCTCAGAAATTTCTAAAAAAATATACCCAAAAAAACAGGAAAGCCCTGAAGGGAATCACCCCCATCGCAATGGATGCCCTGACAAAATATCAATGGCCCGGCAATGTGCGGGAACTTGAAAATTGCCTGGAGCGGGCTGTTATTCTCTGCATGGGGCAATATATATCTGAAAAGGAACTATTGCCTGCTGTTATAGAAAATTATAAGTCTGAAGTTAATTTTCAACAACCCGGATCCGCCATTGGCAGAAGATCTCTTAATGATGTTGAAACGATAACGATAAAGGAAACTTTGGAGGAGACAAAGGGTAATAAGAGTCAGGCAGCAAAAATTTTAAATATTACAAGAACAACATTGGATAACAAAATAAAAAAATATGGCATAAGTTGAAAAGTTATGGGGGTCTCGAACTGGTCAAATAAAAATGAACACTTTTTCTACACTGCTTTTTTCGATTTTCATAATAAGGAGGATCGTTTTAAATTCCCTTGATCCGGTTTTTCCGAGTCCATTAAAATTGGTTTCCGAATCAAGGGAGGGAAGAGTTAGAAAGTGTAAATTAATCGTGTTCTCAAATCCGTGGCATCTTTTGTATTGTTCTCATAGTCCAGGACTGAAAAATCAGCAGATATTTTTAATCCGTTAAAATACCCGTTGAATTTATATAAAAGGTTCAGGGTATATTCCTGCAGGTCGGCATTGGCGATGGGGTTATCAAAATTAGTAAATCTGAACTTGGAGTCCAGACCCTTAAAGCTGTACCCTATTCCCAACTGGTACGCATCGGTATCTGCTTCAAATGCCCCGACTCCGGCTGTTTTTGTGGTGGCAGTATACTGGTAGTAAGTCCCCTGACCAACCCCTCTGAAGACTCTGGCATCTCCTGCTGCCCCGCCGGTGGATGTGTAGCCCGCAAACAGGTCAACCCCTGAAATATTAATTCCGGTCTTAAAACCGTATAAATGATTATCTTCACTGGTTGAGGCATCATAGTCCGTATAATAATATTGAGCTGCAATATAAGGCTTCAGGCTCACTTGGAACTGATATTTTGCATCCCCATAAAATCCAGCAACTTCATCAACAACATCTGCATACTGGGCCTGGATATCCAGGTTTTTAACAGAATTATTTTTAAGATATATCAGATACATTCCATTATCACCGATATCATTAAACTCACCTGGTTTTCCAGTACCATCGGTGGCAAAGTCGACAAACCAGTTATCTCCATAATTGGATTTATCCGTCCGTGTCTGATATTTCCTTGCCCAGCCCCCAGTGATAAGTGTATTGGGGAGATCTTCATTGCTGATAAAATAGGCCTCGAAGGATTCATGAATCAGCCGGGAGCCAGATCCTGCCAGCAACGGTAATTTTACATATTGCCTGCCGCCCTTTAGTTTGGTTTCGGAAAGTTTGTATTGCAGAAACGCTTCCGAAAGTACTGCGCCATGGGCATCCATACTGCCCGCTGTCTTATTGTCTTGATCATCCTTATACGCCACAAAAGATCCTTGAAAATTAGCCCCCAGGGTAACACCGTAAAATTGTTCGGTGAGATATTTTAGATTCCCCCCATAGGTCCAGATAGAACTGTCATTTTTACCCTCCCCGTCAAATGTCTGGGTAAAATAGTAGGTTCTTAGAGACCCGCTGGTTTTTCCTTTTGTAAACATTTCCTTCAGGGATGTTGCCTCCTCTCCCATGGAGTTTGAGACAAATCCGGCTAAAAGCAATACCAGTATTGCGCTTGCCATCTTCACTATTTTCATTTTTTCTCCTTTTTTAACCGGATGTCATTTTATATCATTGCATCCGGACGTTAATTTTTCTTCTTCAAGTTTTGAATAAAATTTACAAGATTCCAGACCTGTTTTTCTGATAAAATATCTTCCCAGGCTGGCATGGACCCGTTCCCTTTTTTGATTTTCCAGGCCATATCTCCATCGGAATGGTGTCCAGCCATTGCCGCAAGATTGCTTGGCCTGGGCTCCATATCGTCTGCATCAGGCCCCTTCCCGTCTGCGTTAGCACCGTGGCAGCCTGTACAGTTTTGGAGATAAAGAGTTTTCCCGGCAAGAACGGATTTTTCTGAAAATAAAACTGGGTTAATACGGTTTTTTTCCTCTGACGGGGCTGCCCAATGTTGCCGCATTTTTTTCTTTTTTTGCTCTTGGTGTTTATCACCATGGGCCAATGGAATGGATCCAGACAAAAGAAAAAAAAGGATCAATGACAAAAACACAGGTTTCACAGACTCGTTCATTCTTATCCTCCTTTCCGTGGAAAAGTTGGGGGAAATCCCTGTTTTGCAAATAATGGATGGGGGAAATTTCTCTTCTCCCCCATCCGTTATTTACAGAGGGTGTAAACTACTTCATTTCATGGGCAAAGCTGTCCACGAGTTTGGTATCTCCTAACAATGCCTTGGCGGTGATGGAGTAGACTCCTTTTTGTTTCATATCAGCCGTAATACCAAATCCTTTGCTCATATACATGGCCATGGCTTTCTGGGGAGGTGCCGTATCACCTTTTTTGATCATGAATCCGACCTTTCCCTCAAGAACGGGTTTATGATCTTTATCCATTAGATAAAGCATGATGTGATGAGGCTTATCCATATCTTTTTTTTCAGCGTCTTTCTGATCACGAAGATCCATAATGTAATAGGAGAGCATAAACCCGTCCACTACGGATTCATGGAAAAGGTCTCCCATTTTGTCTGATGAAGACATATCATGGCCTTTCATGTCATCACCTGCAAAGGCATCACCAGCAAAGGCAGCACCGGTCAAAATCAATGCGGCAAAAATAAGAGTAATAATGGATTTTAAAATTGAGTTCATGGGTAAATTCCTTTCTTTATATGTTGTTTGTTTTATTGAGTTCCCAGGTTTTCCACAGGTCGTACATGACCGGCAAAAGATCTGGGTGAAAATGCCAGGAGTCCGAAACACAAAAAGACTGATAGAATAACGAACCGTTTCATTTTAATTCCTTTTTACCGCACCTTGGCAATTACAAAATTTGTGTGTGAGGCCCATCGCCCATTTTTCTTTAAAAAACAGTTCGGAAAATCAAAAATTTGCACAAGCTGTGCCAAATCATTATGAATAAAAACTTTAATGGGCTGTTCCGGCAGAACCAATTGATTTCATACACTTATAAGAAATATTTTTGTTCCAGTGTTTTCGTAACCTTGAATAAAACTTCTTAACATGTTCAATTTTTGGACATACGTATGGACGAGTTGATTAAGAATTAACCAATTATATTTTCGATTATCCTGAGCAGCATGGGTTCATCCACCCCTTTTAACTTTGCTGAAAACGTTTTTTTGATATGGACAAGATCCTTTGTGTATTGATAAACAGATTCTGATACAACGATCTCTTGTTTCTCTGCCTTGGCCTGGATCCGGCTGGTAATACTCACGGCAGATCCAACAACCCCGTATTTGGCCCGGGTATCAGATCCGATGTTCCCGACAATCACCTGACCGGCGTTGATACCGATGCCCATACCAAGTCCCGGTAATTCCTGTTTTTGCATCTCATTATTGAATGCTTTCATCTCAGACTGCATCCGGGAAGCACATTGGACACAACACAGGGCCGTATCTGCGGTAGCCCCTGAAAGCGGCTCAAAGAAAACAAGGATTGCATCCCCGAAAAAATCCACGATTATCCCATTATGTTCCTGAATAATTTTAATCATGTGGGAGAAATACTGGTTTAGAATCCGGATGATAATTTCTGGGCTTAGGGTTTCTGAAAGCGCTGTGAACCCCCTAATATCAGACATCATCATAACAACCTCCCTCCTTTTTCCTCCCAAAGCTCCAGCACCTGGATGTTTTAACAGATATTTTGCAAACTTCGGGTCCACATACCGACAAAAGGAGTCCCGGATAAAATCGCGTTCTATGAGTCCCTTGACCATATCATTGTAGTTTTCCACCAATTGACCAATTTCATCCCGACTGTTCACGTTAACGGGTGAACCATACTTGCCACCGGCAACTTGCCGGGCATTTTCTGACAGGGTTTTTATTTGATAAACGATTTTACTAACATGGTGCCTGATGAGAATAAGGACAACAATAATTAAGAAAGCACTGCCAAGGGCAAACGCATTCCTAAAATTTGTAATGGGTTTTAATATATTTTCCCCCTTTGCAAAAAGAATGATGGTCCAGGGAATTTGTTCAAGTTTATAAAATCCTGCCACCATTTTCGGAGGGTGACCGCCCGAT